>MENF01000164.1 GCA_001769035.1 Bacteroidetes bacterium GWA2_32_17 | reverse complement strand
TTTAACAGCAGGAACATGGACTGTTACTGTTACTGATGCAAATGGTTGTACAAGTGTTTCAAGTGTTATAATAACAGCTCCAACACCTGTTACAGCAAGCATATCGGCACAGGTAAATGTTAGTTGTAATGGCGGTGCTAATGGAACAGCTACCGTTGCTGCCGGCGGTGGAACTTCTCCTTATACATATTTGTGGAACGACCCAGCACCTGCACAAACAACCGCAACCGCAACTGGCTTAACAGCAGGAACATGGACGGTTACAGTTACTGATGCGAATTTATGTACAGCTACAGCTACGGTTACAATAACACAACCATTAATATTAACTGCTTCAACAACAGGAACTCCAGCTTCATGTAATGCCGGAAGCAATGGAACAGCTACTGTAAACCCCTCAGGAGGCACATCGCCTTATACATATAACTGGCAAAACTTACAAACAACTCAAACTATTAGCGGACTTACAGCAGGAACATACAGCGTTACAGTTACAGATGTAAATGGATGTTCAGTTATAACAAATTATACGGTAAATGAACCTGTTGCAATGACTTTAACACCGTCAAGTGTTGATGCTACTTGTGGAAATGCAAATGGCTCGGCTTCAATTGGTGTTGCAGGAGGAACTTCACCATATACATATTTGTGGACAGGGGGTTATACAACAAGTTCAATATCAAATGTTGTTGCCGGAGCATATACTGTAACTGTAACAGATGCTAACGGATGTACATCTACAAATACAATAAATATTAATAATACAGGTGCACCTTCTGCTAATATTTCTTCAAGTTCAAATATAACTTGTAATGGATTATGTAACGGAACAGCAACAGTTTTAGCTGCTGGCGGAACATCTCCATATACATATCTATGGTCAACTGGTGGGAATGGAACAACAGAATCTGGAATATGTTCAGGAAACGTAACAGTTACAGTTACAGATGCGTTAAATTGTATTGCATCAACTTCGGTTAATATCACTGAACCGACAGTTTTAATATCCATCATTTCTTCTCAAATTAATATTAGTTGTAATGGTGGAAATAATGGAAGTGCTACTGTTAGTGTATCGGGCGGAACAACTATTTATACATATTTATGGAATGACCCTGCACCTGCACAAACTACCGCAACTGCAACTACTTTAACAGCAGGAACATGGACGGTTACTGTTACCGATGCAAATGGTTGTACAAGTGTTTCGAGTGTTATAATAACAGCTCCAACACCTGTTACAGCAAGCATATCAGCTCAGGTAAATGTAAGTTGTAATGGTGGTGCTAATGGAACAGCAACTGTTGCAGCCGGTGGCGGAACTTCCCCCTATACATATTTATGGAACGACCCTGCTCCTGCACAAACTACTGCTACTGCTACTGGTTTAACAGTAGGAACATGGAATGTTACAGTTACTGATGCTAATGGTTGTACATCAACTTCATCAGTAGTTATTACAGAGCCAACAATAGTTACGGCAACTATTACCTCGCAAACAAACATAAGTTGTAATGGTGGAAATAACGGAAATGCAACCGTTACAGCAAGTGGTGGCACATCACCATACACATATTTATGGAATGACCCAGCACCTGCACAAACAACTGCTATAGTAACCGGCTTAACAGCAGGTACATGGTCAATTACAGTTACTGATACTAATGGCTGTACTGCAACTACAACAGTAAATATTACAGAACCAACATTATTAACTTCAAGCATTACTACTCAAACAAATATCAGTTGTAATGGTGGAAATAATGGAAGTGCAACTGTTACAGCTATAGGTGGTACTACAATATATACTTATTTATGGAATGACCCTGCACCTGCACAAACAACTTCTACAGCAACAGGTTTAAATGTAGGAACATGGAATGTAACTGTTACAGATGCTAATGGTTGTACATCAACTTCATCTGTAGTTATAACAGAGCCAACAATAGTTACTGCAAGTATTACAGCTCAAACAAATGTAAGTTGTAATGGAGGTACAGATGGAAGTGCATCAGTAGCAGCAGGTGGTGGAACATCACCATATACTTATTTATGGAACGACCCTGCTCCCGCACAAACAACATCAACAACAACAGGTTTAACAGCAGGGACATGGAATGTTACAGTTACAGATGCTAATGGTTGTACAGCAACTTCATCAGTTGTTATAACAGAGCCCACACCTTTAATTGCAAGTATTGCCGGAACTGATGTTCTTTGTAATGGAGGTACAACAGGAACTGCAAATTTAACTGTTAGTGGTGGAACTCCTACATATACATATAATTGGTCAAATTCGGTTTCAACCGAAGATTTATCCGGACTTTCTGCTAATACATATACAGTTACAGTTACCGATAATCTTGGATGCACTGTTACATCGTCAGTTGTAATTAATGAACCAACAGCAGTTACTGCTACAATAACTTCAAGCACAACTACAAGTGGTTTTGGAATTTGTGATGGCACAGCAACAGTTGCCGGTGGAAGCGGAACTCCCGGATATACTTATTTGTGGTCAACCAGCGATGCTACTGCTTCTGTTACAGGGTTATGTGCAGGCACATATTCAGTTACAGTTACAGATGCTAATGGTTGTACTGCCATAACAACTGTTACAATTGTTGAACCTAATGCTGTAGTTGCAACTATTACTGCAACAACAAATTTGAGTTGCAATGGCGTTTGCATAGGAACTGCTACTGTTAATACAACTGGAGGAGTTTTGCCATATACTTATTTGTGGCCTAATAGTCAAACTTCAACAACTGCAACCGGATTATGTGCAGGAAGTTATATTGTTACCGTTACCGATGCAAATGGTGTAACAGGTACTGCCACAGCTACTATTACCGAACCGCCAATATTAACTTCATCAATAGGTGCTCAAACAAATGTAAGTTGTAATGGAGGTACAGATGGAAGTGCATCAGTAGCAGCAGGTGGTGGAACATCACCATATACTTATTTATGGAACGACCCTGCTCCCGCACAAACAACATCAACAACAACAGGTTTAACAGCAGGGACATGGAATGTTACAGTTACAGATGCTAATGGTTGTACAGCAACTTCATCAGTTGTTATAACAGAGCCAGCATTATTAACAGCTAATATTTTAGGGACAGATGTTTCTTGTAACGGTCAATTAACAGGAGGAGCAAATCTTACAGTTATAGGTGGAACGCCTTCATATACATACAATTGGTCAACAACTGCAACTTCCGAAGATTTAACAGGAATTGGTGCTGGAACATATTCTGTAACTGTAACAGATGCAAATTTATGTACTGCAATTGCAAATATTAACATTATTGAACCAACTGTTTTAACAGCAACAACTTCAACTTCTGATGCACATTGCGGTCAAGCCGATGGTTCGGCAACAATTACAGTAAGTGGTGGAACACCTGCATACACATACTTATGGTCAGATAGTCAAACTAATGCAACAGCAACAGGTTTATCTTCGGCTACATATAGCGTAACAACTACTGATGTTAATGGTTGTACATTAGTAAGTAATGTTACGATAAACAATTTATCAGGTGGAGTTGCCACAATTACAGGCAGTTCACCTGCAAACTGTAATGGAAGTTCCGATGGTTCGGCAACTGTTTCAATGCCAAGTGCTGTGTCATATTTGTGGGATAATTCTGCAACTACTGCAACTGTTAATAATTTGAATGCTGGTACTCATAATGTAACCGTAACCGATAATAATGGTTGTCAATCAATTGCAAGTGTTAATATAAGTGAGCCAACTGCTATTACTTCAACAATATCGGGAACAGATGCTTTATGTAACGGAACTGCAACCGGAGCTATTGATTTAACTCCTTCAAATGGAACACCTACATATACATTTAATTGGTCAAACAGTGCAACAACTGAAGATTTAGCAGGAATTGCAGCTGGAACTTATGGTGTTACAATTACTGATGCTAATAGTTGCACTGCTATAAACAGCGTAACTATAAATGAACCAACTCTTTTAACAGCAAATATTACGGCATCAACAAATGCAAGTTGTAATGGTGGCAGTAATGGTACAGCAACAGTATTGGTTTCAAACGGAACTCCTGGATATACTTATTTATGGAACGGAGGAACTGCAAATACTTCTGCAAGCAATATCGGATTTAGTGCAGGAAATTATACAGTAACTGTTACTGATTTAAATGGTTGCACAACTTCAGCATCTGTAACAATTACAGAACCAACTTTAATTAACTTAACAATGTCGGCTGTTGATGAAAACTGTGGACAATCAAATGGTTCAGCTTCTGTTATTACATCAGGCGGAACAATTATTACAGATTATACTTATTCGTGGAGCGGTGGAACAACGCCAACTTTAAATACAACTTCCGGATTAGCTTTTGGTACATATACAGTTACAGTAACTGACGATAATAATTGTACTTCAATTGGTACGGTTAATGTAAGCAATATTGCTCCAGGTACAGCTACAATTTCCTCATATACTAATGTAACATGTAATGGTTTATGTAATGGTAACGCAACAGTTTCTGTTGGTGGTGGTTCTGCTCCATTTACATATTTGTGGTCAAACGGACAAACTAATGCAACAGCAACAAATTTATGCCCGGGTGTTTATACTGTAATAACAACAGATGCAAATAGTTGTAATTTAACAGCTTCCGTAACAATAACTGAACCAACAGTTATTTCAAATAACTTTAGTCCGGTAGAGCCAACTTGTTTTGGAAACTGCAACGGGCAAATTAATACAACTGTTAATGGTGGAACAAGTCCATATTCTTTCCAATGGGATGACCCGCTATTACAAACCAATCAAAATCCAAATTCTTTATGTACTGGAACTTATAATGTAACTATAACAGATTCAAATGGTTGTACATTAATTAATTTATTTAATTTAGGGCAACCATCGCAAATTACAACTTCAGCAGTTGCGATTGATGCAAATTGTGGTCAACCCGATGGTAGTTTAACTTTAACTATAACAAATGGAACTCCACCTTTTACTTTTATCTGGTCGAATAGTGCAACTACTCAAAATTTAACAAATGTAGTTGCAGGAAGCTATACTGTTACTGTTACCGATTTTAAAGGATGTACAGGAACTGGCACTTATTCAATAAACAATTTATCAGGACCTTCGGCAACAATTACAACTTCAACAAATATAAGTTGTTTTAGTGTTTGCGATGGAACTGCATTAGTTGATGCACTTGGCGGAACATCACCATATACTTACTTATGGGACAACACTCAAACAAGTCAAACAGGAACAACATTATGTGTTGGAAATCATTCTGTTACTGTAACAGATGCCAACGGATGCCAGGCAAATGCAAACATTGTTATAACACAGCCAATAGCATTAAATTCGTCGGCAACAACAACAAATCCAACTTGTAATAACTATTGCAATGGAAGTTCTACTGTTTTAGTTGTAGGAGGAACATCGCCATACAGTTACAACTGGACAAATGGAGATAATATTTCAACAGCCGATTCTTTATGTGATGGTAACTATACAGTAATTGTTACAGACTCACATGGTTGTACATCAATGAATACTGTAACTATTAATGAACCAACATTTATTGCAATTTCAACATCTACAACACCTGTACTTTGTTATAATGCTTGCAACGGAACAGCAACATCAAATCCTGTAGGCGGAACACCACCATATACATATTTATGGAGCGATTTATCATCGCAAACTACTCCAACAGCAACAGGACTTTGTGCAGGTACCTATACTGTTTCAGTTTACGATTCTAACAATTGTATGCAAACTGCAATTGTTAACATTACTGAACCTACTTTATTAACTTCAAATATTTCGAATATTGTAAATGTTAGTTGCTTTGGTGGAAATAATGGTTCGGCACAGGCAAATGGAACGGGTGGCTCACCAGCTTACAGCTATTCATGGAGCAATAGCGGAACATCTCTAACGATAAATAATGTAATTGCAGGTATTTATTATGTAACTGTTACTGATTTAAATGGATGCACATCAACATCACAAGTAACTATTACTCAACCGCAAAATTTATCTATTGCTCTTACAGCTTTAAACGAAACATGCTATAATGCTTGTAACGGAACAATTTCTTCATCTGTTACCGGTGGAACAACTCCCTATCAATACGCATGGTCAAATGCACAAAATACTCCTAATATTAATAGTTTGTGTGTTGGAGCATACGATGTAACAATTACAGATGCAAACAACTGTACATTAACTTCAAACTCAATTATAACAGGACCATCTCAATTTCAGGTTGTTGTAACATCTGTTACAGATGCAAGTTGCGGTCAGCCAAATGGTTCTGCAAGCATTTCGGCTTCAGGCGGAACGGGAACAAATTTTATATATACATGGAATCCAAATGTAAGCAACAATATTTTTGTAAACAACGTCGTAGCCGGTGCATATAATGTAACAGTTACAGATGAAAATAGCTGTACTGCCTCAACAACAGTAAATATAAATAACATTGGATCACCAGCTATTACTTCTATTGTTGTAACAAATGTTGGTTGTAATGGAGGAAACAATGGAACTGCAACTGTAACATATAATAGCAGTACAATAAATAACAATATTTTATGGTCAGATCCTCTTGCACAAACATCAACAACTGCGATTGGCTTAACATCTGGAAATTATTGGGTTATAATTACCGACGATAATGGATGTACTGTATCTGGAAACGCTATAATTACTCAACCGCCTATGTTAAATTCTTTAATTACACAAACCAATTCTACGCTATGTTATGGAAGCTGCAATGGTTCTGCAAATGTTATTGCAGCAGGTGGAACAAGCCCATATAGCTATGCTTGGAACGACCCATTAGGTCAAACAACTTCATTGGCAACAAATTTATGTGCAGGTTTTGTTTCTGTAATAACTACCGATGCGAATGGTTGTTCATCTTCATCAAATACAACAGTAAATCAACCTACGCAAATTGTTATAACAGCTACTGCTATTCCTGTAAACTGTAACGGTGGCAGCGATGGCAGTATTACAGCATCGGCAACAGGTGGAATGCCAGGGTATTCATATAACTGGCTCCCTTATGGAGGAACTACTTCTACGGCTGCAAATTTACCTGCAAATAACTTGTTTAATGTTATTGTAACTGACGCAAATAGTTGTACTGCTCAAAACGGATTTACATTAACCGAACCCACACCAATTGTTATTCAAACCGTATCAAGTGATGCAAGGTGCAATATGGATAATGGAATGGCATTAGCAACTGTAAGCGGAGGAACTCCATCTTATAGCTATTACTGGAGTCCATCAGGCGACACAAGTCCACAAACTGATTCGCTTGCTTCAGGAAATCATATTATTATGGTTACCGACTCACATAACTGTACTTCAACAGTTACTGTTTTAGTAAACGATTTACCAATGCCTCAACTTATTAGCTCTATTGTAACTAATGCGAATTGTTATGGCTCAAGTGATGGTAAAATACAAATACAAGTCTTATACGGACAATTACCATTTAATTACTTATGGTCACCATTTGGTAGTAACGATTCTATTTCGTTAGGATTGCCTGCAGGAACATATACCGTTTCTGTAATTGATGGCAACGGATGTCAGATTGTTTCTAACCCTATAATTGTAAACCAACCTTCACCTGTAACAGTTATTGCCAACGGAACAGATACAGTTTGTATTGGACAATCAATTACAATTTCAGCAAGTGCAATGGGTGGAACACCTGCTTATAATTATTTATGGGATAATGGTATAACACAGCAATCGCAAACTGTTAATCCAACTACAACAACAAATTACTTTGTTACAGCTACCGATTCGCATGGCTGCACGTCTTCATATCCTGGAAACGTAACAGTATATGTAAATCCTCCATTAAATGTTTCATTACCTGCTGATATTGATATTTGTGAAGGTCAGCCATATTCAATTTCAGCTAATGCAAGTGGTGGTTACGGAAGCTCATATATTTATAGTTGGAATATTGGAAGCGGAAATCCAAATGTTGTAACACCGGGTACAACAACAACATATATTGTTACAGTCAGCGATTTATGTAATACACCTTCTGCATCAGACAGTATTATAATTAATGTACATCCATTACCAGTAGTATCATCGCCTCCAAACTCCGCAGATGGTTGTGAACCATTAACCGCAACATTTAATAACACAGTTTATACTACTGATTCGGTAAGTTATTTTTGGAATTTTGGAGATTTAAATTCAGGCAGTGCAAATACTTCAACAGATAGCGACCCAAGTCATACTTACGAATTAACTGGTAATTATAATGTAAGTTTAACTCTAACATCTCAATATGGATGTCAAACCACTATTAATTATCCTAATATTGTAATTGTAACACCTGCGCCAATAGCTGATTTTTATAGTTATCCCACTTCGGGAGTTGGTGTATTTGATGCTGAAGTACATTTTTACGACCAATCATCTTACGAAAATCAATGGCAATGGTTCTTTGGTGATGGCGGATATGCAACTTCAGAAAATCCGATACATGAATATTTAAAGCCTGATACATTTATTGTAACATTAGTTGTAATTGCTAATAATGGTTGTACCGATACTGTTAGCTATCAATTTTTAGTTCGTCCCGAACAAACATTTTATGCTCCATCGGCATTTGCTCCAAACTCAGGTATAGGCAATAATTATTTTTATCTCAAAGGAATAGGTTTTGACTCTAAAAATTATCATTTATACATTTTTGACCGCTGGGGACAAACTATATTTGAAACAACAGAATATCCGGAAGGAACAGATGATATTACCGAAGTTGAAGGTGGATGGAACGGTAAATATAAAAATACCGGAGATTTTGTTCCAATTGGAACATACACTTGGTTAATTAAATACAAAGATGTAAATGGCGGATTCCACGAAGAAGTGGGACCAATTACAGTTATAAGATAACAGTAATAAATGGGTAACTAATCTTATTTAATTGTCTTGAGTATTATACTGAAAACGGGATAAATTTTAACATTTCATCCCGCACAAGCAGGACAAAATGGCATAGAGGTATAAAGGCATAAGGAAGATCTGGTTATACCCTATACCTTAAACTCAAATGTAATAATTTAACCCGTTCAAAGTATAAGTGTTCACCACGTTGTTAATGGAAACTTCTATCTTCCTTTGCGAAGTGGAGCATAGCGAAACGAAGAAAAGGGAGAAGGAAAGTCGCCAATTAAATGATAACTTGCTTAATTTTGTAATCACTAAAAAACAAAAATATGACGCAAGAATACCATTCAAATGCAACTACTAGGTAACACAAAAACACCCATAATCAAATACGGATAATAACTTACCAAACGCCACATTAAAGCCATAATTGCAACAAATCCAAGAGGAATAAACTTCCCCAGATAATCGGAAAAAACAGCTTCGGCAAAACCGCTGCAACCTGGGCTTTATAAAATTAAAATTTAATTTAGGATATGATGTTACGTAAAAAAAATAAATATAATTTTGCATAAAATAAGACATGTTGTTAATAACATAGCAATAGTAGTTCATATCAGTTGCCCGTGTCCTTTAGGGCGGGGATAAAAGAAATATAATTTAAAACCAAGGGCTTTAGCCCTTTTAAAACAATAGACAATGCCATTTATAAAAATTTGGATACATACAGTCTAGGCTACTAATTGATTGGCAACCATAATATTAAAAGAAATCAGGCTGCAGGTCTTTCAGCATTTCTGGAAAATTCCCGAGCAAAAGGCATACATGTCAACCACAAAAATGGATTCACAGACTATATTCACAGTCTTGTATCCATGGATGCCGACCAAAATATTGCAATAATTATGAATTTGCTGAAAGGTGAATCTTCATTTTGGATAAACAGGAATATTCTGACTAAAACTAAATTGGATGGCAGGATGAGTATTTTGCTTATAAGTCAGTCATTCACAAATTGAAAAGTTAGACAATATATTCAAAACCAAGATAACCATCATAAGAAAAAGATATTTCAATAGGAATATGACGAATTTATTAAGAAATATGGTTTTGATATTATTGTAAAGGGCTGAAGCCATATATGGAATATGCTATAATTAATAGTTCACGTCATAAAGGACGTGGCAATTGAAACAGAACAATCAAGTTATTATAACCCAGCTATCAAATGAATAAAAAAATGCGTAACATAAGTTAGGATTAAAAAAATAATTACCTTTAACGCAATAAAATGATTTTATTATGAGAAATATTTTTACTCTTGTAGTTTGTTTTGTTTTTGTATTTGCTTCATATACAGCAAATTCGCAAACAAATAAAAATTCATCTTTAACTAAAATTGCTTGGTTAAACGGAACTAATGGTGCAATAAAGTTTAAACCTCAGATAAAATTATCGGGAAATAAAATTTTTCTTGCATATAAATCGGCATTCGGGTTAAGTGTAAATGACGAAATGAAAATTATTCGTCAGGAGAATGATAAATTAGGTTTTGTTCATTATCGTTATCAGCAGTATTTTAAGAGCTTACCTGTTGATGGTGCTGTTTATATCATTCACGATAAAAATGGTAAGGCAAATACCGGAAACGGTCAAATTGTGTCGGGATTAAACATTCAAGTTAATACAAATATTTCTAAAACCGAAGCTTTAAACATTGCATTAAAAGAGGTTCCATCGCAAAAATATATCTGGCAGGATAACGAATCTGAATTGATGTTAAAACAAATTAAAAAAGATGTTAATGCAACTTATTATCCAACCCCTGAATTAGTTTTATTTGATAAAAAATTCTCTAAAATTGCAAGTGCTTATCAATTAGCTTATAAAACCGAGATTTATTCGCTTATTCCACTTCAGCGAAAATATATTTATGTTGATGCAATTACTGGAAACATTATTCACAGCATTAACATGATTCAACATACCGATGTAAATGCAGTTGGTGTAACAAAGTACAATGGCAACCAGCCAATTATTGTTGATTCCTTTGCATTAAAACAATTTCGGTTAAGAGAATATACAAGAGGAAATGGAATTATAACAAAGAGTACTCAAAATGGCGAAGATTATAATTTAGCTGTTGATGTTATAGACGATAGCGTTTTCTTTAACTCCGATGATGTTGCAATAAGTGCACATTGGGCTGCCGAAATGACTTACGATTATTATTTTAACAAATTTGGCAGAAACAGTTACGATAACAACGGTACTGCTTTATTATCTTATGTTCACTATAGTAACCAGTATGCAAACGCTTTTTGGGATGGTAGTCGCATGACTTACGGTGATGGAAATTCACAATATACAGCATTTACCTCATTAGAAATTTGCGGACACGAAATAACACATGCCGTAACACAAAGCACAGCAAACCTTGTTTACCAAGATGAGCCGGGTGCACTTAACGAAAGTTTTAGCGATATATTTGGTGTTAGTATTGAATTTTTTGCTGATACTAATCCCAATTGGCTTATGGGCGAAGATATTGGAACTCCACTTCGTTCTATGAGTAATCCAAACGATTACCAAAATCCTGATACATACCATGGTACATTTTGGGATACCGACCCTAACAATATGGATAACGGTGGTGTTCATACAAATTCGGGAGTTGGAAATTATTGGTTTTATTTACTTACCGATGGCGGTACCGATACTAATGATAATGGCTCAATATTTTCTGTTACAGGGCTTGGGCACGCATCGGCAGAGGCAATTGCATACAGAACACTCTCGGTTTATTTAACACCAACTTCGCAATATTTCGACACATATTTAGCTTCAGTACAAGCTGCCGAAGATTTATTTGGTGCATGTTCCAACGAAGTTTATCAAACTGCTAATGCTTGGGCTGCCGTTGGTGTTGGTTACCCTTACGATAATCAAAAAGTTTATCTTGTTGATGTTACATCGCCAACAACTTCGTGTGGTTTGAGTTACGCAAATGTCTCAACAATATTATTTTATAACGGATGTGATACTTCACTTCTTCCTAACGATACAATTTCATTAGCATATCAATTTGATAGTGGCAGTAAAATTTACGAAAATTTAATTTTATCAGCAGTATGGAATGGCGGCGATTCACTAAATTATACCTTTACAACTCCTGTTGATGCTTCTGCCTTAGGGACACACACTGTAAATTGTTGGGTTAAATTCGGTTCGGGAACATCGGGATATAATGATAGCATTATTGGTTATACTTTTAACACGTTATTACAACAAAATATAGATGTTGGTGTTGTTGGATTTAGTTCGCCAATTTCATCGTGTAGTTTAACTAATAACGAATCTGTTGCTGTAAAAGTCCATTTCTTTGGATGCGACTCGCTTGCAATGGGCAATACAATTGACATTGCTTATCGTGTAAACAATGGCACACCTGTAACAGAACAATTTGTTCTTCCGGCAAATATGTATCCTGCCGATACATTTACTTATGTTTTTAATCAGAAATTAGATGCTTCATCCGATGGCACATACATGCTCGATGCATGGACAGCTTTTAATATTGATACTTTAAATACCAATGATATATTTTCGGGCTATAAAGTAAAAAATCCAAACTATTTAGGAACAACAATAATGGGTTTTGAAACTTCAAACGCACTTGATTATTTTTTAATTAATACTAAACAATTCTCAAATGCCTTTATTACAACTCAGGCAAATGCCCCAGGAAGTTCAAAAGGATTATTAATGACAGGTGGTAATGCGATGCTTTATATAAATTTATTAGAAATTCCAACAGGATTTAATACATGGCTTATTAATGAATTTTTATCGGCAAAAGCTAATTTTTGCGTTGATGCAACTACATGGAATTCGGTTTATTTAAAATTTGATTTAAAACAAACACACGGGGGAACCCTTTATTCGCAATATCTTGGCGGAAATGTAAACGATTACACAATTGCAAGCAACATGCGAATACTTGCTAACAACACACAAATTGGAGGAACATATAACCCTTCAACTCCCGGTTCCGATGCTTTTGTAACACATTTAATAGATTTGACTAATTATGCAGGCACTGATTTTGAATTTACATTTGAAACAAGAAATATTGCAAAAGATACAACTATTTTTATCCCTTTCGTTTTAGACAATGCATACATTGATAATGTCCGCTTTTTTCCTGGACCACTTGCGGTTGACGATACAATTGCAGTATCAAACATAAGTTCAGTAACTATTCCTGTTCTTGATAACGATAATGATAATGGAATATCTTCATTAAAATTTGAATTATTAACAAATACAGCACATGGGAATGTTGTTGTTAATTCTGACACTACGCTTACATATTCGCCTAATACTGCATATTTAGGTTACGATACACTTTCTTATAGAATCTGTTATATAAGCGATACTACAATTTGCGATGAAGCCCTTGTAATATTTAGAGTAGTAGAAAGTGTTGATGATATTAATGGAGTTGATGTTAATAATGTTTACCCAAACCCTTTTAAAGATGAGTTAACTTTACAATATTATGCAAAAAACACAAATTCTGTAATTATTACCATTTCCAATACCTTATCACAAACCGTTAAGTCAGTTACAAAAACTTTAAATGCAGGTACAAATAAAATAACATTTAACTTAAAAGAACAACCAAGTGGTTTGTACTTTGTTACATTAAAAACGAAAAATACTGTTAAAACATTAAAGGTTACAAAGTTGTAAGCAAATTGTTTTTGATAGAAAGCAAAGTGAATAGTGTAGTGCAGATTTTTTATATTCTCAGAATGAGAGGGGGGTGCTATGGTAAAGATACTTTTTTGTCATTCTGAACGGAGTTTACGGAGTGAAGAACTTAGCGAAGCAATTTCACGAACACATTGAAAATAAAATTAAAAATGTGAGTAATCTTATCTAAAAATAGCACATCAGATAGCCATTGGATTCAGTTTGTAATAATACTTGGTGTGCAGAATGGATGTATGTACCTTATGGTAAATGGAGTATTGAAAAGATTGTTTTAAAATACATTAAAATTATATTATTTAAAAGTCTCGGTTTTATGTAAAGTTTTATTTCCGTTTGAAACAACCCATATATTATAAGTGCCCGAAGATAATTTACTAATATCAATTTCATAAAAACCAAAAGCATTAGGTACAGGGTTTTTCAGGTCAATTACATTTTCTTTTTTTGTGTTTTCGAAAATTATTTCATTTAAATTTTTATATGTTGTAGCATTTATCGAATATTTTATTGATTTATTGGGTTCGGTAATTGCAACATTATTAGAATTAGTTTTATTTTGAGTATTATTTTCAACTGTTTTATTTTCACTTTGTTTTGTTTTTGATGTTGAATTATTGCTTATTTGTTCAGTATTTAAATTTGTTGCAACATCTGCTTTATTGATTTTATTTTCAACTGTTTGTAAAGTGTTAGCAGAATTAATGTTAACTTGAGTATTGTTTTGCTTTATATTAGAATTTTCGGTATAATTTTGCTCAGTTTGAAAATAATAAAGTATTGCAGCAATAATAATTACCGACAATCCAATGCCGGAAATTAAATATTTTAACAACGATTTATTTGCCGTTGAAACCGAATATTGCGGTATATGACTTTCGATGCTCTCCCACATCGAATCGGGAGGTTCTTTTACGAAATTTTTTGTATGCTCTACAAAAAATTCTCCCACGTCTGTTTTAATTAACTCGCTCATAACTTTTATTTTTTATATTAATTAACTGCTCTTGCAGCATTTTTCTTGCTTTACAATATTGTGATTTTGATGTAGATACGGTAATATTTAATTTTTCTGCAATTTCTTTATGGCTATATCCCTCGTAAGCATATAAATTAAAAATTACTCTTTTACTATCGGGTAAAGATTTAATAAGCTCCATTAAATATTCGACCGATAAATTTGAAGTTGCCTCATCTTCAACAATATCACACTGTTCTGTTGTTTCTTCGTTAATTTCCTGAAAGTGCATACCATATTTTTTTATATAATCAATAGCTGCATTAATAATTATTCGTTTTACCCATCCTTCGAAAGAACCCTGAAATTTAAATTTGCCAAGATTTTTAAATACCCTTATAAAACCCTCTTGCAAAATATCTTCTGCCTGATTATTTTTTTGTGCAAACCTGTAACATATACCATGCATTTTTGCAGCAAAAGTTTTGTAAAGCAATTTTTGTGCTTCACGATTATTTTGCAAACAAGCAAGTATTATTTCTTTTTCGGATTGCATTTTAGTTTTTTATTCTATTATACTAATTTATTATCAAAATGTTACGTATTATCAGCTTTTTTTACGGACTGTTTATTAACAATATTTCTGGCTCGATGTGTATTTTCTAAAATCCTTATAAATATTCCCAACGATTTAAAAAATACTATAGTACCTAAAAAAATAATTATACCCAACATTACGTTAGTTATATCCCAATCAATATTTAATAGTTGCGTTAACATATATTTAATTATTTAACTTGCACTTAATAATAATTTCGGTTTTTGTGATTTAAAAAGAGAATCAGATTTTTGGCTATAAATATCAATAAGACCAAATTGTATTGCTTTTTTTATAGCTATATCGAGCAATTCATTTGAACAAGAACTTATATCTATACCTTCGGTAGTAGTAACTTTACATTTATATGAACAATAAAGTTGATTATTAACTTCAATAAATTGCACTTTATTAATTAACGGGAATAAAATAAATTCCGATTCAAATATCTCGGTTATTCCAACAATGTCTGACCCATCAACCATTAAACCACAATTAACAGCATTGTTTAATAGTTCTTTGCTAATTGTTATATGTTTCTCATTTCCCAAAATATCTTTAAAATAAAGATAAATTGTTTTACTGTTTATTTTGTTCGTTTTCATAATCTATAATATTAACATTAAAGAACTTGTAAAAACTTTGATAGGCAACACGTAATTAATTGTGAAACCAATTAAAATAATTATTATGTTTATTGTTATTAGTATTAAAGTTACTTCCCGTGACTGTAATCCGTTTTTTAATAAGATATGATGCAAATGGTCTTTACCTGCTGTAAATGGCGATTTGTGTTTATATATTCTTATAGCAAACACTCTTAATGTATCGAATACAGGTAAAAACATTATACTCGAAATAGTAACAACCATATTTTGAGGTGTATAAATTTGAATTGATTTTATTCCGTTTAGTTCAATAAGTTTAATTCCTAATGCAACAGTTAAAAAACCTAATATTAATGCACCTGTATCGCCCATAAAAATTTTTGCAGGATTATAATTGTACATCAGAAATCCTAACAAACTACCCGATACTGCAAACGAAAGCAATGCAAACGAAGTATGATGCAGCGAATAAAACATATAACCCATTACCCCGAAGTTAATTATACCAATGCCGGCAGCTAAGCCATCTATACCATCAATTAAATTATAAGCGTTTATTACGCCAACAATTAAAATAATAGAAAATAAATATTGCATAACAATTGGCAACTCGCCAATACCCATGAAGTTGTAAAAAGAGGTTATTCTTAATCCTCCTGCAACTATAATAAATGCAGCAATAAATTGAAATATTAATTTTTTCCTTGCTTTCATTCCTTTAATGTCATCAATAATGCCTGTAATTAAAAGAATAATAACACTTGTTGAAATAAAAATAAAATCGGGATTATTAAAAAACTTATACCAAAATAATGAAGCTATAAAAAGACCTAAAAATATTGCTATGCCTCCTAAATTAGGTATTCTGCCAGTGTGTATTTTTCTGCTATTTGGAATATCAACATAACCATACTTTAAACTATATTTAATAATAAAAGGTATTAATACTGCCGAAATCAGAACAGCGGTTGCAAAAACAATAAAATGTTTATATTCAAAAGTTAAGGCAGGCAATTTGTGAATAATTTCTAACATATTCATTTTTTATATAATCAATTTTACACATAAGACTTTTGATTTAATAAAAAGGTTTCCGTACAAATATTTCTTTTGAAAGAAAAATCAAAAAATGAGAAGTTAAATATTAATTTCGGGGAATCGAAAAACTTTAGAAAACAATACATTAGATTGAGGTGTTTACTTATTTATGCGAATCAAGGATTGAAAATTAGCTAATCTTTAATACGAATAAAAATAAAATTATTTGAACCACAATAGACACGTAGTTCACATAAGGAAAACACATAGTTTGATTTCTATGTAAAAAATCTATGTGTCCTATGATTCTATGTGGTAAAAAATTGATGATTGTAACAGATAACGTTGATTATTAATATTATATTTAGTCTAAATATAAAATTGGTTTTAACCCTTAATTCGCATAGTTTATTAACAATTATCAATTTAATTGATAATACTTTCAGTTTTTGTTAACCTAATTACACCAATAAATCTATTTTTATAATGCGACTTAATATAATCTGTTATTACAACCCCATTATGTTTTTTTGATGACGAAGACTGAATAAATGTAAGAGGTTCTCCAAATTTAGAAATAATTATACCTGCATGTCCGATTTTTTTGGATTTAGAATTTTCACCTGTAAATAAAATAATATCGCCGGTTTTGCTGCTATCAATACTAACAGGCAACCCAAATAGTGGAAAATCAGAAGAATTATGTGTAGTTTCTACTCCAAAATGTTTATACACATAATAAACAAAACCCGAACAGTCGAACCCTTTAGGAGTTTCCCCTGCCCACAAATAAGGAGTTCCAATAAATTTTTTAGCAAAATTTACTAAACTATCGGGATTAACATCAACAAATTTGTTTTGCTGAGCAAGTAAATTACTTTTAGGAAAGAATAAAAGAACAATTGAAAAGATTAAAACCAATAAAAATTTAAACATCGTAATTCTTTAAACTATTTTACCATTAACGCCTTTTATTTTTGTAAATAATCCTATTGATATTTCTGAATTTAAAGGTTCACCATTTTCAAAGAAAGCCAAATCACCCGGCATTTGTTTAACACCTTGTTGTTCAATTAACAACACACCGTTTTTAGTTTTATGTTTTATTAAATCGCCCGATTTTTGAATTTTACCCGATGAAATAATAAACCACGTATCTGCGGTAAAATATTTACCATCGTTAATTGGATTTTGATTAACAACAATATTATCGCCAACAGAAACTACCGCAGTTTTATTTTCGGAATATAAATTTGCTTGTGTGCCATCAGATAGCAATAATTTATAAACGTGTTTTTTGTGAGCAATTTTACTGTTAATTATTTCGTAAATAAAATTTGAATTTGAACTTTGATAGAACCCGTCTTTAACAGGTGCTAAATTTAAAGACACGGTTTGTCCATTAGCTCCAATAGTTTCTTCGGAATAACTGCGATGAATTTCCAAATCGAAGCCAGCAGTAACGTGCACTATACTTATATGTAAATGTTTATAAACTATATCGCGGAGATGTTTTTCTATATTCAAATCAGTTAATATTGCTTTGTTAGCTAAAAAATAAAAAGCAGAATTATTTTCCTCTTTTTGAAGTGCTACAACTGCCTTATCGAAAAATAAAATTTTATAAGTAATTATTTCATCTTTATTTATTTGCAAATTGTTAGTTGCTTTTTGAAAATTCCATTTTGATGTTACTTTTTTATTATCTCTTTCGGTAATAAGTTCATTATTTTCGTGAAAATGATATTTTTCATCATCATTTTTATCGTCAACAAAAACCCAGTTTTTTCCTATTAATAAAGAATTAAAATCGATATTATTTGATATTGATTTTAAAATCGTTGCAGCGTTTACAATAAATTGATTCATTTTAACTTTTTTACGTTTTATACAAAAAATCCTGTTTCAAAATTATAAAAATGATTGTTAAATAAGAATTAAAATTAAAAATATTTTTGTTGTTGAACAAACAGAAAATATAAAGAAGTAGAAAATTATGGTTTGAATTTATTCCAATTCCTTTTCTAATACTTTTTCAATTTCTTTTTGCGATGAAGAATTGAAAATTGGTATCCCATTTATTAGTATAGTTGGAGTACCGAACAAGCCACAATATTTTAATAATTTAAAATTATATTCAATTTTGCTGGACGTTTCAGGGTCATAAAAGTTTTTAGTAAAAAGTTCCATATTGAGATTCAGTTTTTTTGCTATTAAAAAAACATCAGCCGTATCAGGTAATTTAGGTTGATTCATTATTATATCCCGCATTTCCCAAAATTTATTCTGTTTGGTGGCGCATTCTGTTGCTGTTGCACATAAAGTAACATACGATGAAAAATGTATAAAGCCAAAACGAACTTTATTTTTATACTTTTTAAATAGCTTTTCATAAACAGGCTCAAATTCACGGCATTTATCACATTCCATATCTGTAACTTCAAGAAAGGTTACTTTCGAATCAAGATTCCCTCTATAGTGTGTTGGTATTTTATTTAAATTTATTTCCGGGGGTAATGGAGGTTCTATTAATATTTTTGGTTTATAAATAGCATATAACGAATCTATCAGTATGCTTTTCAAGTATTTCTTAAACCCTTCAAAAACCAAAGCCCTGCCTTTATCGCTATTGATGTCATAATAGTTGAGTGTCCTTTTAAGATCAGGTATAGCATTTAAATTCATTTTTTTTATAAAGTTTTTTAACGAATTATCATTTATTTTAAGATTGTAATAATTTTCTAAATAATCATGTACAGATTTGTTATGTTTATTTGATTCAAACTTTAAAATAGATTCTTTAAATATCTCATTAATAGTGGTTTTACGAATAATATAAATTCTGTAAAGTTGGTCATATAATTCCTGCTTATTCAATTTATCAACATCAGTTAGATAAATGGGCTTGTTATCAACTATTGCAGCAATATTTTCAGAAGTAACATCAGTTTTTTCAACAGGATTTTCCTGTGAACAAGAGAATAAACAAAGAAAAAGAAAACATAGAGCACGTAAATACATATAAGAAATTTAAAAATTATTGAATAAAAACACCTGTTCGAATTTCTAATGATAAAATACCAACATTATTAAACACCCAATCAATTTTATACAAACCATAATTTAGAATTAAATAAAAAGAAATACCATATTTTAAAAAAAAGTGATTTTTGCCAGAAATACAAACTGTTAAATATAAACTCACATGTTGGTATTAATTCACGGATGGTTCTCTAACTATAGTGTCTATTTATAAATTTACATCAAAATTTTTGAAAAGAACCTAACAAATTAATAACTAATAATCATTGTGTCAGTAGAATCAATATAGATTTTGCCATTATCTTCTTTGTAAGTAATTATAAATGATTGAGATGATATTTCAGAAGGTGGTTCAGATAAAAACATTTGAATATAGTAAGTACTATTGGGATTATTTTGAATAAAGTTGTTTAGAGGTGTAAAATCAGATGTTAATGAGTTCGTTATTGAATTATAATATCTGATTTTAATAATATTATTAATTGTATCATTTGAATTATAATTTGCATTATATAAATTTTTTGTAATAACATAAATTTCTTTAATTTTTCCTAAAATTGAATCGTAAGGTTCATTACATTTATCATGTGGTAAATATTTAGTTGTAAACTCTAAATGTATTTGAAGACTATCGTAAGGAAATGAATTTGAGGTATGGTTATAATATCCCCCAATTCTTGCATCTATACCACTTGTTTCTATAGCCCACAAGCAATTATTTTCAGTTTTCCTGCATGAAACCATAAGTATCATTACAATTGTTAGGACTAATATTAATTTCATAATATTTATCTAAAGTATATATTAATAAATAATAAAACCTGTTCTGATTTCTAAAGAAATAAAAGTTCTAAATGACCTAAAATTTCCAAAATTTAAAACTACATCAACTTTACCATTTAGATGTTTAAGTATGTTATATTCGTTTGATAAACCTAAGTTAACTGCTTCTCCTTCTATATTCCAGAAACCATTCCGGGTTTCATTAATGTAATAACTATCACCGTAATAACTACGAACCTTGTATTCGTAATTAAATGCGGTATTAAAAAATGTACTGATTCCAAATAAAAAGTAATTCTTATATTTTTTATTTTCAATAAATTTTGTTTTTAAATTTAGGTTTATTTGTTTATTATACATATATGTTTTAATATAAATAATATTTTCATTAAAAACAACGTTTACAGGATCAAATGATTTGTAATTAGAACAATCAGTAAAAATAAAATTTTTTGTTTCTATAAAACCAAATTGAAGACTGAATTTTTTGTATAGAGGGTATTCAATTAAGAACCCGTAATTCAAGTTAAAATAATCAAATTCATAATCTGAAAACGATTTGTAAAATGTTGGAACAAATACCGGGCTAATTTTAATATTCATATTTACTGAATCTTTATTCTGACTTAATAATTGAAATGGAATATTACCGATTAAAAATAAAGTGAAAATAATCAGATAAATATAAGTTTTCATAAATTACAAATTATTTTTTTATTGTATAAAAATACCTGCCTTTATTTCGAAAGAAATTATATTTGAACGTTTAGTGTCTTTAAAAAAATTCATTACGCCATAGTTAAAAACAGCTTCAACACTTATTCCGGCATTTTTAAGTAATAACATATCTGCCTGAACACTAAAAGTTGCATTAATTGTCTGCTTATTTAAAGATTGTTGTATGTTATCTGTATAAGCCCCACGATTCCAAAAATAGGGTGTAGTCCAGGCTATGGTATCTACATATGTTACATACCCATTGTAGTTGCAATAGTAAATATCTGTAGTAATGCCTACCGAGTGAAATATACTTAGTTTCTTAATATTGTTCATTTTAACGGATAATAATAAAGGGATTCCCCAATATCTTATTTCACCTTCTTGCCCGGTATAGGGGTATCCATTGTAATAAAAGGCATTCCAACGATGAAGATTGTACGGGTGAAGTGACATATCAAATTTCTGTTTCTTGTCGGTAATGCCGCTTCTGATATAAAATTTATCATTAATCCTGTACTGAATGGAAAAACCAAAATTGTTAAAATATCTTTGCATAGTGATCTGATAAAGCGCGCTGGTCTCTGATGCTCTAAAATGCAAATAATTATTTGTCGGGCAATCATAAAAATACAATCTTATTTTTTTTTCTTGGGCATTACATATTGTAATATAGAATAAGGATATTATTATTAATACTCTTGTCATAATATTAATAATTAGGAAAATAACATTCATCCGGTGCTTTGCTTATATAAAACCTTGTGTTATCACCACCATCAATTATATTTGGAATAACATTTAAGGAAGTTTCTGGTCCATGATCCCCTGTATTCGCATCATACATTATGCGAGTTAATTCATTATTGTTGTGAGAATTCTGGTCTTCATCATCAAAAAATATATTACCTTGGAACTTCCCAAACCTGCCAAGAACTGCATATTCAAAGCTCAAATTTGGTAAATCGGAATAAAAACTATTACTTCCAGGAAAATAATAAAAATATAAAGTAGTTACAGGAGAGCCAAAACTACAATCCCCATAAGAAGAAATTTGATTTCCATTTAAAAAAGTTTTATTTTGATTATTATTATGTTCTGCATACATTATTCTCTTTATTTTATTATATCCACCATTTGAGGGGTTCCATGCATCTAACATTAAAACAGCATAATCTTGATGAAAAGTTTCAAAAAAATAACCGCTAATTACACAGAAATACAAATCAGCATTGGCACCTGAATTAACACCACTAGCACCAACCCAGCCATGTACACTTGTCCAAGCATTTGGTGGATCTTCTTCATCTAAATAAATGTTTAAAACAGGAAATCCGCCACATGTACCACTTTTAAAAACGCCAACTACCTGATTCATGCTTTTTACTGTCGTTTTAGAAAAAGAATTGTCAATTGCATTCTGAAGTAGAAGAGCCATTTCAGGAGTATTAAAAATAATTGAATCATCAATTTTAGTATAAATAGAATCAGTACCTATTCCTGTATCAGGTGGTGTTGAATATTGAATTTCAATTTTTCCGATTTCAGAAGATAAATAAAATGATTCATTATTATTTATTTTAACTGCTGGCTTAAAGTTTGCAGTTAAAATCACTATAATCAAGACGAAGAATAAACTCCTAAATGTACTCATAATTTTTTGTTTAAAATTAAAACTATTAGAATTTATTGAGCTAAAGAATAAGATACTTTAAATATTTTCACTTCTGAATCAGTATTTACTTTCAGATAATAAACACCAAAAGCATAATTAGTAATGTCAATTAAATAAAGACTTTTACCAATATTATCAAAACTTTTTATTAATGTACCAATGGGACTATAAAGTTGCATTGAAAAAATATCAGGATTAGTGGTTTCGACTGCGAATCTTCCATTATTAGGATTGGGATATAATTTCACATCATTAGAATAAGGGTTAATGCTTTCGATGAATGAATTATTATCTTTAACATTTTCAGAATAGTTTGGTGTTTCATTATTGTCATCTTCTTTATAACTTTTAGTTCCGTTACTTTGTAAACATGGGTCTATTTGCAAAGTAACAGTATATCCTGGATTTGGTTCAATTGTAACCCCAGGTTCTAAAACAATTTCGTTACAGGCATATAAATTAATGTTTTTATTGTTATAATCTGAAATATATGATAAGGTTGATAAATCAAATTTTCCTGAATAGAAATTGTAAATTCCTGAATTTGTATAGGAAACGACATTCGAAAAATTTGTAGATACAGCATCACAATTAACAATTATAAAACCAAAATCATATGGATTTGATGGTGTACCTGAAAGGTTACTGGCAGTCAATGAAGCAGAATATACACCAGGTGATGCAAAATGATGTTGAAATCTATAACAATTTGCAGCATATTGAAAAATTGGAATGTCTTGATATCCTGGGAAAGAGTTATTGCTTGCAGTAAAAGGCCATAAACAGTCAGTAAATCCACTGCAATGTTTTGTATCCCAAACTTCAGTAGTGCCATCGCTATACCAGACAACTACCCGTGATATTTCTGAAAAAGGTTGTGATATATCCCTAAACGTAATCCAATCTCCAAGTCTATAAGAACTACATCCATTTACATAAGTGGTAGCAGATGTAACATTTACGCATTGATTTATCGGAATAGGCAAACTTGCAGAGAAAGTTTCCCCTAATTCAGTATGAACAATTACAGTTACGCTATAGTTTATTGGATAATCAGGGGAACATACAAAAAATTCATTTGTCCACCAAAGTGAAGTGGTATAATTATCATATAGCCCGGGACCTGAAAAAGTCCAATCGTAAACCGTTCCAAAAGTAGGTGCTCCCACTACTTCAAATTTATAATATGTACCATAAAGTTGGGTTTTATTTATAGTCAATGTTACATGAGTTAGATTTAAAAGCAAACCATTTACATTATACAAAAGATTTGAGTAAGAAACAGGAACGCTTGAATAACCAGTAGCAACAGCAAAAATGGTTCCCGACCACTGATATGGGACTGATAGTTCAAAAGCACCATTAGCCCCGGATATTGTTGTTGCAGTAGTATAACCGTCATCATCTATTGCCTGTACCAAAATTTCACTTAACCCAATTACATCTTCAACTACATTTCCCGAAATAGTTAAATCAGGGTGAGTAATATTTATGTTCTTTGTTACAGATGTATTACTATATTGATTACCTGCAGTTAAAGTTACTGTGTATATATTATAAGATGAATATGTATGAGTAGGGGATTGTACAGAAGATGTTGCACCATCTCCAAAATCCCAAAACCAAGTATTAGGTCCATTTGTTGAAATATCTGTAAAATATACGGTTTTAGTGCTTTGGTTAATCGAATAAGTAAAATAAGCACCAACACTTTGCCCTACATTTATATAGTTTGTTTTAGTTTCTGTTGAACTACCACCAGTATTAGTAACAGTTAAACTTACATCAAAAGTTCCGGCAGTATTGTAAACAATTGTTGGGTTTTGTAATGAAGAATTTGAAGGAGTTCCACCGGGAAATGACCAGTTCCACGAGGTAGGTGTACCGAGAGAATTGTCTGTAAAATTTACTGAAGAACCAATTGTTAGGATTGTGGGAGTGGCAGTGAAAGATGCAGACATTGGTAAAACTGTTATATAATTTGGTTTGGTTTCTACATCACGACCAAAGGCATTTGTTGTTAATAATGAAACTGAATATGTGCCAGGTTGATTATATGTTACAGTTGGATTTTGTAAAGTTGAAGTCATGATAGTACTTCCATCTAAGTCCCAATACCAGCTAGTAGGAGTGCTTATTGATAAATCAGTAAATGTTATTGATTGACCTGCGAAAATAGTAGTTTGATTGGCAACAAAATCAGCTTTTGGATAGCTTATTCCAACATTATAAAAATATAATTTCGAACAATTCAAGTAATCATAATAATCCCAATGTGTTGTTGAATAAATAATAGGGTCATATACTATATAATCTGACTCAGTATTACCATCATTGTCATATCCAGCAATTAAAACATTATGATTTAAAATTTTTGCAATAACCATATTTCCATCATCAATGTATTGTCTTACTGTATTTAGTGAATAAAAATTTGTAAAATCATTAAATGAAACTAATTGAGGTGGATAATTATCTACTGAACCCCAAACAATATCACATCCATTTATATAACCATTATTATTAGTAAGCCACGTATTTAATTGACCTGGATTTGAGTTTGCTCCAAATGTTGCTAAAATCATAGCGACACATGTTATTGCACAACCCTTATCCTCAATTGTTTGGGAGCAATTTCCAATTGGTAATGGCCCCCATGGTAAGGCAAATTGAATGTAATGTACTACTGGGTCATAAACTCCTTTAGTGTGATTTTGAGGTTGAAAAGGTGGGATAAGATTAATATTTTTATCCCAAAAAGATATTTCTTCATTATTTTGTGCAATAGTTATATTATAATTTACAACTATCATCACAAATGCAATAATTAATATATATAATGTTTTCATATTCAATAATCAATAATGTTTGATTCAAATTTTTTTAACAATAAATTACCGCAATATTTTAATTTTTCATCAGGTGTGTTATTCAGTAAAGCTTTAATCAGTTCAATTGTTTCAACTGTGTAATAATGTTTTAATAGTAAATATACACAAATAAGACTATACTTGCCGTGTAAATGCCTTAATATTATATCCTTAGAATAATCACTATAACCTAATTCAATCAATTTAACACATGCATCAAGACTCAAACAAACAATTGAATCTAATGCAGCAAATTTTAAAAATTTAATTCCATCATTATTATTTAGGGCCTTAAAACCTTCGTGACAACTATAATTATAACTTTCACTATTTTTTTGATACCACAATTTTTTTAAAGTATTGAAAGCAAGTTCTTTTTCATTATACTTTATTAGAGTTATTGATGCATTAACAACAAGTCTATTATTTTTAGATTTATATACTATATTTTTTAAAAAATTTAAAGTTGTATTATTTCTCAAATATTTTGATATTTCAATCAATTTCATATACAATACTGAGAAATCAGCAGCTTTTACAATTTCATTTTTTCTAAGAGTAGTTAATTTGATAATTTTAGCAGAATCCTTTGTTACATATTCAAGTAATTTTACAAATAATTCTTTTCTGAATTTATTATCTGAATATTTAATAACACTATCTAAATCAATTCTTTTTTTATATTTTCCATATAAAAGATTAAATATTGTATCTAAATTATAGCCCTTATAAATATTAGTATCTGTTATAATAGTTTTTTTGGGATGATATTTAATAAAGTCTTTATCAATAATCGCTCTCCAAAAATCTACATTTTCATTGCATTTACAACCTACTTTTTGGTTCTCGCACCAATTATATTTATTCGAAAGTGGTTCAATTGCCCCACCCTGCCCCTTAATCAAGGAAATAGAAATTATGTATAGCAAGAGTATTAGAATAAAATTCCTCATATTTTTTACCTTTTAATATTACTAATCTCCTTTTTCAAAAAATCAATTTCTTTCTGTTGTTCAATAATATAAAGAGTTAGTTCTTCTATTTTTTTAAGAAATAGTACATTCATTTCGCCCAGATTTTGTCCATTTTTAGAAACTTCAGATTCGGATGGAATATCTGGTAAGTGTTTACAGCTATCAATATAATTTTTCAGTTCATTTAAAGGCAGTAATTTATAATCATTTTTAAGTACATAATCGCACCATCCTGAGCCGGGATTAGCTACAATAACTTTGCATGCCTTTATATTTCCTTTTACTTCAAGTTTTTCGGAAGGGGTGGGCGTTCCAATACCAACATTTCCTGTTTCATCAATAGTCATTTTTACTGTTCCAGGACTTAATATGCTGTTACCTCCTGTTAGAAAATTAATAGTGCCATTATTTCCCAATTGAATCTGCGAGGTACCTAATCCATCTTGGAATTTATGCCAATCACCATCACTATAATATATATTTTCTCCTATATACATTTCATAACCGTTTTGTTCAATTTGTCCTCGTACAGGATAGCTGCTGTTTCCCGACCATAACCCAATGGTGTTAACTACTTCCAATTTATTGTCAAAATGTGGGTTAGCTATTCCAATACCAACATTTCCGTTAAAATAACTATCTCCAGCAACACCAAAGTTATAGTTATTATTTATTAAATCATTTACACTAATTCCGATTCCTACTTTATTTCCAAATGTTGACATTTTACTTGAATAGATATATTGAATATTAAGCCCATCGTAAAAATTTATTAATTGAAAATATGATTCATATAAATTGTGATTTGCAAGTCCGAAACTCAACCCTTCAAAAATTTCACCATGAAATTCAATATTAAATGGAAAAATATCCCAATTAGAATTATAAGTTGAGCCATTAATATTATTATCAGCTTCTATTCTTATACCAGAGTTTCCATCTAAAGATTTTATATGTAATTTTTTTTGAGGGTTTATTGTTCCAATTCCAACATTTCCACTTATATCGTCAATTCTCATTCTTTCAGTTCCTGATGGTGCCTCAAAAATTAAGGGACTGTTGCTCGAATATGCACTTGCAAACATTTTACCACCAGCAAGCACATTGCCTGTAACATTCAAATTATTAAAACTCGTTTGCCCTGTAACATTCATATTTAAAGCATTAATGGTATTTGTTATAACATTTCCAGTAGTGGTAATATTCCCACTTACACTTACATTTCCATCAACTGTGAGTTTTTCGGGTATTGTTGTTGTTCCAATACCAACATTACCATTTGAAAGTATTCTCATTCGTTCAAATGCGGACGTATTTCCACCCGTATTAAACACTAAATCTGTTGCATCCGTTGTACCTATAAAATTTATTCCAGAAGTTGTTCCTGAATTACCTGTTAATTGCCATGCAGTAGTATTTAGTGTTTGCCAAGAAGCCAACCCTGTATTATCATCGGAGGTAAGCACTTTACCTAAACCGGGATTACCTTGCGTAATTTTAATTTGTCCATTTACTTCTAATTTTGCACTTGGACTTGTAGTCCCAATCCCACAATCACCGTTTTCCTTAAAAGTCATTACAGTACCGTTTATATTATTTGATATAAACATTTTTTGCTGTAATCCACTTACTGTATAATTGATATAAACATTTTTTGCTGTAATCCACTTACTGTATAATCCCAATAAACATTTCTATCATTACTACTATTAATTACGTTATCCTCTATTCTCATAATCGTAGAACTTAATTCTTCTCCTCCTCCGGGAAGTACACCAAAATCTGTAATCCCTTTTATATGAAAATTTGCAGTTGGGACAGTTGTTCCAATACCAACTTTTCCATTTCCTCCTATAAAAAACCGTTCGCTTGTTGGTTCGTAAGTGCTTGGATTATCATCGGAACGAAAATAAAAGTTTGGATAAGTTCCAGTATTTGGGAAATATATTACTGCTGCATTATTACCATTCTGAATATTTAAGTGACCTCGTATGTCCACATCTGTTTTCGGATTATCTAATCCCGTTCTTATTCCTACCTTTCCTAATCCAGTTAGACTTGACGGACCAATAAAAAATGTTGGTACATTGCTATTAAAGCCAACCATCAATGAATTTTCAATATTATTTCTCAGACGTGCAAAATTGCTAACAATTCCTGAACCAATTACTATAGAATTAGTAGCCCCGGATACTACTTGGGTAAGATTACCAATTGCAACAGAACCAGGAGCATTTGCTATCGCATTATCTCCTAACCCAAGTCCATCTATAGGTCCAAGAGATGAATTATCTACATGATTAGTAGATATATTGTTCCACGCATCATTGATAACAATGCTATTCTCTCCCAGGTGAATTAAACTATCTCCGGATAATGGGCTTATCTTGCTTGTTCTTATTTTACTTACCACTTGCAAACTATCAAAACTCGTTTGCCCCGTAACATTTACATTTGTAGCATTAATGGTATTAGTTGTAATATTCCCGCTCACATTCACACTTCCCTGTAAATTAGTATTTCCTATAACGGTTAGTTTATCTTTTGCTTGTCCGGGCAACTGTACAGGTGAGGGTTCCGCCGGTCCTATAACAACTTGTCCGGCTTCTTCTTTTTGCAGTACAAGAGTAATTGCTGTGTCTTTGGTCGAGACTTCTGCATAACTGTTAATGTCTTCTTTTGCAATTTTTAATGAATTATTTACTGTTAATTGTTTTTTAGCATGAAGCGTATCGGTTGTAAAAGTTCCGTCGGTAATTGTAAGCTGCGATGTTTGAATGCTGTTTGATGTTATTGCATCGGAAGAAATATTTCCGCTTGCTACAATATTGCCCTGTACATCGAATAGTCCTTGCCCACCAACTGAAGGTATAATCCTCACTGTATCGGCACTCATAGA
>MENF01000163.1:2723-6492 GCA_001769035.1 Bacteroidetes bacterium GWA2_32_17 | reverse complement strand
TTGGAACAAATAATCCAGAGGCAACATTACATGTTTTAAGCAATTGCGAAAATTCAGGAACAACATTGCGTTTGCAATATAATTATACACCACCTGTTCAAAACGGCTGCACCTCCGGTATATCTTTGTGGGATATTGCTGCTTTGCCCGATAATATATTGACTTTTACAAATCCCACTTTGATACAACCTGCGATTACTATTTTACAAGATGGAAAAATTGGTTTTGGAACTTCTACCCCCAAACATACGTTGGATGTACACGGGCACATCGGATTAGTTGACCATTTAATCTTCAACGGTACTTCAACAGCCGGAGTAATTAATTGGCCTGAAAGCGAAAGTCTTTGGTTTAGAACAAACTCAATACCAGGCGATATTCATAGTTACACTACAAGAATGATAATAACGGGAGATGGAAATGTTGGGATTGGAACAGATGCACCAATGAGTACATTACAGGTAGGTGCAGGTAGTTCTAAATTTTCAATTGGTAATTCTTCTGGCGTAGATTTAGGATATGGAACATCATATATCGGGTTTAATGCTTCCCGTCTTGTTGACAATACATGGAAATTTAATTCAGACGGTATTCATAATGGTGGTGCTGTAATAAGCAATTCCATTGGAGGTAATATATATTTTATTCCGGTAAGTTCAAATAATGGTTCTTCTGATATTAGCTATTCAGATGCTCAATTAATGGGATATAACGCAATGACAATTTTAAGTGATGGAAATGTTGGTATTGGTATTTCAGAGCCGGTTGCGAAACTTCATATTAATGCGCAATACAATACAAACCAATATGTTTATGGAAGCAAAATCGAAATTAGAAATACCAGTAGTTCTGCAAATTATGTTTTTGGCCAATATATAGAAGCATTTGATGGCTATGCTCCTTCTTCGAATGTTTTTGGTATTTATGTTATAGCAGGCCAAGGAGGGCATGGAGGAGCTGTTGGTGTTCAAAGTTGGGGTGAAAAAGCTGGATTAGTTGGCAATACAAATTCTGGTTATGGTATAGAAGGTTCTGCTATTTTAGGAACAGCCGGTTATTTTTCTTCATTGAGTGGCTATGGTCTTTTAGTAGAAAAAGGAAATGTCGGCATCGGAACAATTACTCCCGGCTCAAAACTTACAGTAAATGGAACTATTACTGCCAGTGGTTCTTCATCAGATGAATGGACTAATTCTCACTGGGGTGTTCCATTAATTATTCCTAATGCCTCTGCTATCCGTACAAGCAGCACTGGAGGCTATCTTAATAAGTATTTAGGTTTTGGAATGAGTGATGATGATGGTGTAGGTGGGTGGTATTGGATTACATCTTGCAATACAGATGTTACTGAATCTCCTATTTACCCTATGTCTCTAACATTAGACCCTAGTGATGGTGGATCCCCAACTTTAACAATTCAAAAAAGTACTTGGTGCGATTTTGTATTTGATAAAAACTATAAATTACTGCCTTTAAATGAACTGGAAAATTTTATTGATACATGTAAACACTTACCCGATATACCTTCTGCCGAAGAAATAATAAATAATGGATTAGATTTAGGAGGAATGCAAACTAAACAAATGCAAAAAATTGAGGAGTTATATTTGTATTTAATTAAACAGGATAAAGTAATAAATAAACAGCAATTACTGATTAATGAACTGAAAGAAAAAACTTATAAACTTGAGCAAATGGTTAATCATTAATAATTATTAACATTATGAAAAATCTAATTTTATTACTTGCAATTTTAAATTTGTCAATTATAGAGGTATTTGCGCAAGGTAACGTTACAAATACTACAACTAATGAAGAAAAATACTGGGTTTGGCGGGATCGTCTTATTAATGATTTTATGATTCCAGGGAATTGTACAGGATGTGGAATAGTATTTAATTCAAGGGGATATTTTGATGGAAATATTCTTGATGGTCATGAAGTACATGGTGGTTTTGATATTAGCGATGAAGGATTTCAGATGGGAAAATATTTGGCTGTTTTGGCATCAGAATGGAAAGTTTTACATAATGGGGGATATTCAACAGAAAAAACAGAAATTGAATTGTTCTGGGAATTAAAAACGATTGACAGACTTGATGAATCTGCTGAAGTTTATTGGGCAGAAAGTTGGGGTAATGCTGATTATGATATTAGTAATAACACACCAAATGGTTTTATGATAAGAGACGATGTGTTTGAAGATTTTATTTCAAGTGTCCCATCAAATACTTTAGGATATGAACATTTTAATTATTTAAATCAATCAGGTAATGCTGGCAAATACTCTGAATTAAGTATTTTACCTAAAGATCAATATGGCAACTACATGACACTCACATGGGTTAACGATCAAATGATTGCACATGTTTCAGAGTGGAATAATGGTGGATTTTCAGGGGCTTCTGCTAATATACGCAAATCTGTTAATTATGACAATGTTACTGGTCCAGCAGAATATTCAATAGATAATTATATAGGGTTATTGCAAGGACTTGTAACAATCGTATCGTTGTTGCCTGACAATAATAGTGTAATTGTAAATAATCCTGAAAATTGTAATGAACAAATGAATATCAGGGAACATGCTCAGGAAATAATTGATAGAATTATTAATTTTATAAAAAATTCTAAAGATGATTATTGGGCTAATAATTCAGGATCCGATTATTATCATGCAAGTAATGAAACGTTTCCTTGTTGGGCAATATTTAACCCTATAACAGGAATGTGCGTAAAAGGTGTTTTTTGGTTGGATTATGAACACCCAGAAAAAGGTTATTTTTACAACTATGATCATCACTGGCCTTTATCTATGGATGATTGTTGTAATAGTGGTGGTGCTGAAGCGGGTGTATTCTCACATGATTTAAAAAAAATACATGATTATTATTCTGGTACAACTGATAATTTAAATACTTGTGCTTATTTCAGAGCGATCCCTTTTAATGATATTACTAAAAACCCTATGAATTTGTGGGCTATAATAAGTGTATTAAGTAATTGGTGGCATGAAAACACTAATCAGCAAGTAACTGAATGGGTCAATAATGCTTCTAATCCTGATGATAAAGATAAATATATTTACCTTGATTTACTTTTTCTTGTACTGCATAATCAAGATGGTAATCCTGAACGGGTTGGGTCAAATGGTGGCTTCTCATGGTATAATTGGTGGTTAAGTAATTACCATTGCACAACAAATACATCTTGTCCACATGATTTACATTACAAAGATAATTATTTAACACAAATGCTTGTTTTTAATTTGTTAAAAGTTTTACAAAACCAGACTTATTCATTCTCACAAAATACAACAGATACACATTCAAATTATCCCTATAATGACTTCTCTGAAGGCGGTATATTAGGTACAATCGTTGGAACAAACGATGCTCAATATTTTACATATGGGGGGCAACAAGTTCTTTATCCATATAGACCTCAAAATCTTTATGTAAATCAAACATTAATAAGTAATGCCCATATAGGGAAATTAACTTATGGTGATGGTTCTGATGAAAATTGGAATATGAATTGGAAAGGACATGTGGAATATACTGCGGGTGAAAAGATTATTCTTGGTAATGGTTTTAAAGTAACAGATGGTGCATATTTTAAAGCATCAATTAATACCAATTGTCAATGTAAAGTTAGAGATAATAATTACGATTTATTTATACCTTGTACTTCTGGCTCAACAAAATCATTTATTATTGACACTAACCTTGTTGATAAATTAACAACATCTAGCATTTCTGATAATGAG
>MENF01000163.1:0-2649 GCA_001769035.1 Bacteroidetes bacterium GWA2_32_17 | reverse complement strand
TTCAATTAATTTAAAGGATTCACAAGACAATTATTATTTTGGGAAAATTATTCATCAATAAAATGTTTAAAACCTAAACTATGCTTTGTTGCAAAATACAGTTTATAGTTAAATGTATCTTTTTTTTTATTCAGGTATATGCTCGCAAAAAACGGGTGATACTTCTGTTTCAAAACCTTATGGTACATTATTGTTTAAAACTGATTTATCACAATGGGTATTCTGAATCCTAATATTAATAACAAATCTATATAAATTCTTTAGAAATATGTTATTGACGAAGTATAAATTAAATATTGTTTTTATTACAACTTTTACCATTGTAATAAATACTTCTATAGCTCAAAAGGATTCAATGCCAAATATTGATGATACCTATCCATCTTTCAGAATAAAAAGCGAAATTGTAAAACTTTCAGGACTAAATCCAAATATTTATGTAGATTATAAAATTGATAGCTTATTCGGTTTAAATTTAGGTGTCCTGTATTATTCAAATGGTATAATATGGACCGCACCACATCTTATGATTAATGAATTTGACCCTAAAGAATTATTATCAAAAGGGTTGGGTTTTGACTTTGGTATTAAATTCTATACCAATACAACAAAATATATTAGTATTAATTTTGAAACAAAATTTCTTAACTATTCCGGTTATAATAGTCCATCTGAGTCTCAGAATAGGATGTATATGGATTTAACAAGGAATGATTATCAAATAAAATTATTCAGGGGATTTGAAAATAAAGATAAATCAAAAAAAATTAGAGAGATATATTTTGGGGTAGGCTTATTAATCATAGACAAAACATATAAATATCAAATCTATTCTGGTATGCCTGTACCACCTGAAATTATTAATGGCAAAAAAGAATTTACCACTCTAACTTTTCATTTCGGGTATAATTTAGGTAGGAAATTGGTTCATAAAAGTTCAAATAATAACAAAACAACTGATAGAAATGATTTAAAATTGGAAAGACAAAATCGCAGAAAAAATAGACAGCTAAAAAATAATGATGATGTTTACAAGTAAAGGATTTATTAGGTAAAAGTATTTTGTCAGGAAACAGTACAGATGGTAATTTGCAATTTAATTTATCAAATGAACCGAAAGGTATATATTCAATTAATTTAAAGGATTCACAAGACAATTATTATTTTGGTAAAATTATTCATCAATAACTAAATTAATATATAATTCATGTTTAGGCACAAAATACTGCTTATAGTTAATTTGATTTTTATATTTTTTATTTATTCCGGTATATATTCCCAGAATACTGTTGATTCGTCCGTTTCAAAACCTTATGGAACATTAAGACTTAAAACTGACTTAACACAATGGGTGTGTCTTTATCCTAATCTTAACATTGAATACAGAATTAATAAAAAATGGGCTTTAAATATTTCTTCTTCTTATATTAGTACTGGTATTATATGGCCTTTAGAATCATTATATAAAATAAACGATGAATATGATTATAAGTATGTTGATAAAAAATGGCTACACGGAATTGATTATTCTATTGGACTGAAGTTTTATCCCAGTATAAACAAATACATTTCAAGTCAAATGTATTTTAATAATCTTTCTTTTCGATATCATTCAATAAATAAATCGCATCCTTTTGTATATGGAACCAGAAAAGAGTATGGAATTAAATTTCTATATGGTATAGAAAATAAAAGCCAAAAACATTATTTTAGTGAACTTTATTTCGGTATTGGTTTAAAATACTCATTCACTAATAAACATTTAAGATATATAACTCATTCCCCAACTATTGATTCAATTATGTTTTTTAGCACAGGTATTATTCAGCCAAATATTTGCATTGGCTATAATATTGGCTGGAAAAATTATAAAAACCCATTATTAAGAAAGGAAAGGAAAATTATTAATAGAGGGTTACTCAAAAATAGCATTTATTTTGAATTTCTTGGGGCAGGTTATGAGTTTGGTTCATTTAACTACGAAAGAAGAATATTTAACCGTAATTACTTTTCAATAACCAGTAGGGCAGGTCTAAATATTATGTTGACCTATACTACTCCAATGTTTTATCTTTCTTTTCCTGTATTATTAAATGGCCAATTTAAGATAAGCAATGTTGTAAGTTATGAAGTTGGAGGTGGATTTCTTTTAAATGCAGGTTATTTGGTCGGTAATACCGGCTTCAGGTTCCTTGGCAAACGAGGATTCTTATTTAAGGTGAATTTTACTCCACAATATACTATTGGTAATAAAACGGTTTTTGGTTTTGGTACTAATCCTAATTATAACTTATGGTTTGGAATAAGTATAGGTAAGAGTTTTTAGTGAATAAAGAATTTTATAACAATGAATAATGGTAATAGCGACAGTTCACAACTCATCACAGGAACCATGTGTTGCCGATGTAACTTATATTGCAGGCAAGCAAATTCATTTATTACCCGGGTTTAAAGTAATAAATGGTGGTAAATTTCACGGTAAAATTGAAGATATAGGCAATTGTAAAGTTCGTGATGGCATATATGATATTTTTAATGTACCTTATAATAGCGCTTACCTGGCTTTAAATAATACCGGAGATAGTATTACTCCACAACTTAAATCTTTTAAAACAGATACAGTTTATTCTTATAAAGCAAATAATATTG
>MENF01000162.1 GCA_001769035.1 Bacteroidetes bacterium GWA2_32_17 | reverse complement strand
AATGACTGTTTTCAAAACGAGCATAACGAAAAAATCGGACATTATGGACAGACACTAATTAATCGGGATAAACTATGTTTACAATGTTTCCGTTTTTGTAAATAGAGGTTTTTGTTAGTTTGCCATCTTCTCCATAATAGTAACGCTTTCCGTCAATTAATTTACCATCTTTCCATTCGCCTTCGCGTTCAATTTTCTTGTCTTTTGTATATGTGATATTATGTCCGTTGCCCGTAAAAATCCCTACATTAATATTTTGATTTGTTGGTACTTCTTTAATAACATCTTGTTGGTTGTTATTTTGAGTTGTATTATTTGTTGGAGTAAATATTTTAACACTGGCTTCGTCTAACTGCCCATTATTAAAAGTTTTTTCGGCAACAAGCTTACCACTTTCGTCGAATTCTTTTATTGGACCCGATTCTTTGCCTTCGTTCCATTCGCCTTCAATCATAACATTACCATTTTCGTGAAAATACTTCTGAACTCCAGTGCGTTTACCTTGTTCGCTATATTTCCATTCATAAGATGGTTTACCATTTGGATAAAAATATTTGTATTCGCCAACCCATTTGTTGCCTTTCCAAATGCCTTCTTCGCTAACTACTCCCGAAGGATAATAAAATTTAGCGTAACCATCGGGTTTATTATCAGTGTATGTTATTTCCTGTTTTATAGTTCCATCGCTATAATAGCTTTTCCATAAACCAATTTTTAAATCATCTTTATAACTGCCTTCTTCTATTTTATTATTAGCATCGTCTTTATTTATCCAAAAACCTTGTTTTTGATTGTTGCCATCAACTATATTTATAGTATCTTGCTGCCCAAAATTGATAAGTGCAATTGTCAAAAACCATATTAATAAAAATGCTCGTTTCATTGTAAATTTAATAATTTTTCATTTACGGGACTTCATAAAAATGCTTTTTCATCGTTGGACTTCAATTTTAGAACCCTTTTTAATGGTTTTTACGTAATTTTTTATTTTATGTTTCAAAAACCGCACCTAAATTCGTTTATACTTAAACGAATTGAGTTTTCGAAAAAAATATTGAAACGACGAATGGGCGAAATCCGATTGCTATCGGATGTAAAACGGCGAATTAACGCCGATTCTCCTGTTCGTTCCATTTCCGGTTCGTTAAAATATTTTTGCAAATCCCGAAAAATCGGAACAAGCTCTGATTTCATTCAGTATATATTACTTTTGTATGAAAGATAAGAACTAAAAAGTTAAACTTAGGGTTTGTAAAGAAATAACCTATTCATTTTGACTTGTTCTTTTGCCATTTTTCTTCGTTGTAAATTTTGCTAAGAGTTGCAAGCTATTAGCTGCAATTTGTGCCTTGAAAAATGACAAAATAACTGTGTCAATTCTATAAACTTTATTTCCTTACAAGCCCTTAAAATTAATTTTATTAATAATTAAATAAAATGCAAAGGTAAGTAACTTGATTTTAAAAATGAAATTATCTGTTAGCTTAACAAAAATTTTATTGAATAAAGCAAATGTTAATCGCTGTATATTAACACAATACATTGTGCAACGATAAAAATTAAAAATACCTATCACAAATCGCAACCTTTTAGGTTTTTCTGAAATAATTACAAAAATTATATTATTCTACTTGCACGAACGCTTGTTGGTATGAATTAAATGGGGAAGGATATTTGAAGCAGAACCTGTTTTGTAAAAGATTTAAACGAAAATTAACGGTTGAAGATTGGAAAAGCTGGGCATTTACCGCAGAAAATTTCAAAGCACCACAAAGTTACGAATTATTTTGTCATTGTCAAGTTGCCCATAACTGCCCAGTTTTTACCAAACGTGTGTTATGACCTGTTAATTTATTTCAAATTGTCCAACACTTATTTGCTCCTTATTAGAAGTCAGTCGGTAAAAGTAGATTCCTTTAACAAAGTCCGATTTAGATATTTCTATTGCTGGCGAATTTGTTGTTATTATTTTTACCATTTTTCCAAGATAATTATAAATATTTAAAGTATAATTTTCACCAATATTCCCATTCCAGTCCAACGTCGAAATTGAATTTACAGGATTTGGATAAATCTTAACATTATAGTCTGAACGATTTATTATTGGCAACCCATTGTATAAAGTGTCACATGATACTGAAATATTTTGGAATAGTCCAAAAGAACTATCATAATAGCATCTTAAAGGTCCAGGCCAATCTGGTCCAGTAATATTCATTCGAATTGGAAACATATAGGTGTTATCGCCAATTTTTTCAATTATTTTATTGCCAATAAATGAAAAACTACCAGAGTCAGTATGTAAAAACAAAGTCCGTAAATTTATTGTATTTATTGTTTGGAGTCCAACGCTGTCTATAACAACTTTTGCTAATGAATCATTTGGAAACAAATTATCGCCAGCAATAATCCAAGAAGTCCCAGCAGTAGCCGCAAAATTATATAAAGTAAAAAATTGATTAAATCTGAAATAATAAACTTTGTCAGTGTCAGAATACACATACTCTATTCCATCAACGTAATTATAATACGTTTGATTAATAGAGTTAAAACCAATATTTCTTTTTTCAATAATTTTGCAACTTTTACTTTGTAATAATGTGTCACCAATTATAGTAAATTTATAGTATCCAATATGAGTTCCCAAACTGTAATTGTAAGTATAATTCCATACAGCACTATTTGGAGCAAATTGTTGTCCATATATTTTTCCAAAAAACATACAAAAAATCAAAATAGTTGTTAGTTTCATAGTCTATTGTCTTATTTTATTAATTGGCCATAACAATTGTATACTCCACACCAATATGGATTATATTTACTATATCTGTTTATATTATTTCTTTGTAAGAGTTTTAATATCATAGTTTTATACGAATTATTATATAAAATCATGTTTAAAATTATTCATTTTATAAGTTAGGTGTTATTCCTCAATAAAAGCAAATAACACCCATTAGATATTTAATGTTTTACAAAAATAATAAAATTTTAAAATAATATCAAAATTATAAAAATCATGAAAAATATTAGGTTTTTAACATAGTATCTATCGAATTTATTTTTCTTTTAACTTTAAGTGCTTTATACTCAAGGCACTATAAGTAAGTTTAGTAACAAATATAAAATAATTATAAAAAATAATGAAAATATTACATTTATCATTTTATTTTTAAAAATAGAAAAATATCTTTGCCCCCAATAATCTTTAAAAATTTAAAAAAATGGCTTATATTATTAATTCAGATTGTACAGCATGTGGTACTTGCGTTGACGAATGTCCGTCAGGTTCAATTTCCGAAGGTGATATTTATAAAATTGACCCAGAAACTTGTACCGATTGTGGTGCTTGTGCAGACGTTTGCCCAGTTGAGGCAATTCACCCTGCATAATTACAAGTTTAAAAATTTAAAAGAGTCTTATTTTTGACTCTTTTTTTTTATACTTTAAGCGGGATTAATTTGTTTTTACCTTTTTGAACTCCCCTCTTTTTAATTCCCCTCCAACGGAGAGCTTGTTCCGCACCAGCGGGGGGTTGGGGGTGATTAATCACAATGCTACAAACAAAAGTTGAAATTATGACAATTTAAAGTATATATTGTTAAAATTAAAACGTGCTACACAACATAAATAATTTTCGTTTTTTTAATAAAAATAAATTCTATTTTCGCCACTTGAAAAATATTACTAAAAATAAACTTTAATATGAATAGTGAATATTTAATTCTGTTTTTTCTGTTGGGAGTTATATTAGTTGGAGGTGCTGTTGTTTTTTCAATGTTTGTGGCTCCTAATTCTACAAATCCCGCAAAGTCGGAGCCTTATGAATGTGGAATTCCTGTTAAATCAACCGCATGGATTCAGTTTAACGTGGGGTATTATTTGTTTGCAATTATTTATCTTATATTTGATGTTGAAACGGTATTTATATTTCCTTGGGGTGTGGTAATGCGCGATTTAGGAATGACTGCTTTTGTAGAAATTCTTATATTTTTCTTTATTTTAGTTTTAGGACTTTTATATGCTTGGAAGAAAGGAGCTTTGAAATGGGTGTAAAAATAAAATCAATGAAATATGAAGATTTTAAAGACAACGAATCTTTAGAAATCTTTAAAAAATCGGGAGGAAATATACTTTTAACAACAGTAGATAATATAATTAATTGGGGTCGTTCAAATTCTGTATGGCCTCTTACTTTTGCAACAAGTTGTTGTGGAATTGAGATGATGGCAGCAGGTGCATCACGCCACGATTTTGCTCGTTTTGGTATTGAAGTTTACAGAGCAAGCCCACGCCAAGCCGATGTTATTGTTGTTGCCGGAACTATAGTTCACAAAATGGCACCTGTTTTAAAAAGATTATACGACCAAATGGCTGACCCTAAATATGTTATTGCAATGGGTGCTTGTGCAGTTTCTGGTGGTCCATTTTTTTATAATTCTTATTCTGTAGTTCGCGGAGTTGACCAAATTATCCCTGTTGATGTTTACATCCCCGGATGTCCTCCCCGTCCCGAAGCACTTTTGTATGGTGTTATGCAATTACAGCGTAAAATAAAAACCGAAAGTATTAAAAAATCAAAAACAGTGAACATTGAACAGAAATAAATAGAAACAGGTGGAAATAAATAGAAATGCAATAGAACAGTAATCAGTGAAACAGTGAACGATGAACGTAAAACAATAAACATTGAAATAGATTGAAATAAATAGAAATGAAAAAGATATGACTAACGATGAATTAAAATTTGTTGTAAGCGAATGGGTAGCTGGAGTTGAATTTCCCGAGAACAAACAGTATCTCGAAGTTCTTTTTCCTGCCGAATCGTTACATAAATTAGCTAAATTATTAAAAGAAACTTCCGAAACAGATTTCGATTATTTGTTTTGTTTATCAGGAGTTGATTATGGAAAACAATTTGCAGTAGTATATCACCTCGAAAGCACAACTCTTAAACACGAATTAGTTTTAAAAGTAAAAACAGATGACAGAACAAACCCAAATTTCGATACCGTTTGTGGAATTTGGAGAACAGCAGAATGGTTTGAACGCGAAGTGTTTGATTTATATGGAATAAAATTCAATAATCATCCCGATTTACGTCGCTTGTTTTTACCCGAAGATTGGGTTGGATATCCGTTAAGAAAAGATTTTAAAGACGAATTAAACATCATAGAACGCTAATTGATTAAAAATGTTGAAATAAAATAGAAATAAGTCTAAATAAAGTACAAAGTATTAAGTACCAAGAACAATGAACAACAAAAACAATAGTCACACAATTGTCATACAATAGCAATAAAAACAACTGAATGACAAAGTATGACTACTGAATGACAATGTATGACTATATTAACAATGAACGTAGAACAATAAACTTTTTGAACTTTTTTAAACAATATTAAACAACAAAAATAAGTTGAAATAAAATAGAAATAAATGGAAGAAGTATTTCAAGATGTTATCATTAAAAATAGCGACGATTACATTATTAATATGGGACCTCAACACCCATCTACTCATGGTGTACTTCGTTTCGAGCTTTGCCTTAAAGGCGAAATAGTAAAATACATTATTCCACATTGCGGATACATTCATCGCGGTATCGAAAAAATGTGCGAAAAAGATACTTATCAGCAAATTATTCATTTAACTGATAGGTTCGATTATTTGTCGGCTCATATTAATAACGAAGCTGTGAGTATTGCTGTAGAAAATGCTTTAGAAGTTGAAGTTCCCGAAAGAGTAAAATATATAAGAACAATTATTGCTGAACTTAATCGTATAGCATCGCACCAGCTATGGTGGTGTGCTTTTGGAATGGATTTAGGTGCCTTAACAACATTTTTTTATGGATTACGCGACCGCGAAAGAATTTTAGATATTTTTGAAGAATCTTTTGGCTCACGATTAATACACAGTGTTAATTGTCCTGGTGGTTTAATGTACGATATTCACCCAAATTTTCAACAAAAAATAAAAGATTTTATAAAATATTTTAGAAAAGTTCTTCCCGAATACGACCAATTACTTACCGACAATGTAATTTTTCAAGTACGTTCAAAAGGAATGGGCGTTATGTCAAAAGCAGATGCTATTTCTTATGGAGTTACAGGTCCTTGTGGACGTGGTTCTGGCTTTTCGTGCGATGTTCGCAAAAATCATCCATATAGTGCATATTCAAAAGTAGACTTTAAAGAAATTCTGTTTACCGAAGGAGATACTTTTGCACGTTACAAAGTTCGCATCGAAGAAATGTGGGAATCAATGAAAATATTGGAACAATTAGTTGACAATATACCCGAAGGTAATTATACAGCTAAAATGAAACCTATAATAAAATTACCTGTTGGCGAATTTTTTCAACGAGTTGAAACTGCCCGTGGTGAATTAGGTGTGTTTATTGTTAGCGATGGTAATAAAACCCCTTTAAGAGTAAAATTCAGAACTCCTAATTTTTCGAATTTATTTATTATTAATAAAATTGCTTCGGGAAATAAAATTGCCGATTTAGTTGCAATAAGTGGTTCATTAGATTTAGTAATTCCTGATATTGACAGATAATATTATAAATATGAATTTTAGCATTTACGACTTTACATCATTTACCAAATGGATTGACAATGCTTTAAACAGTAGCATGTCGCCAGGTTGGGCAATATTAGTTGAACTTGTAATAATTGGTATTGTTTTTATTGCCTTTTATGCAGTTATTGGTTTATACCTAGTGCTTGCCGAAAGGAAGGTTTGTGCATTAATTCAAAATCGTTTAGGTCCTAACAGAGTTGGTCCAATAGGCATGTTTCAAACTATTGCCGACCTTATTAAGTTGTTAATGAAAGAACTTATCGAAATTAAACATGCCGATAAATTCTTATTTAATCTTGCTCCTTTTATTGTAATTATTGCTTCTTTTATGGCAATAGCTGCACTTCCATTTGCAAAGGGATTACATGCAATTGATTTAAACATAGGTATATTTTATTTGTTTGCAGTTTCTTCGCTTGGCGTAATTGGTATTTTACTTTCGGGATGGTCAAGTAACAGTAAATACAGTTTGATTGGTGCCATTAGAAGTGGTGCACAGGTTGTTTCTTATGAATTATCGGTTGGATTAGCTTTATTGTCGGTTGTTATTTTTTCGGGAACAATGCAATTAAGCGGAATTGTTGAAAGTCAGGCAAACGGTTGGTGGATTATTAAAGGGCATATTCCTGCAATAATATCATTTCTGATTTTTTTAGTTGCAAGTACAGCCGAAACAAACCGAGGACCTTTCGATTTAGCCGAAGCAGAATCGGAACTTACTGCAGGTTTTCACACAGAATATTCTGGAATAAAATTCGCATTCTTTTTCTTAGCCGAATATATGAATATGTTTATTGTTGCTGCAATTGCGGCTACCGTATTTTTAGGTGGTTGGATGCCATTTCATATACAGGGTTGGGAAGGAATGAACAATGTGATGGATTATATTCCACCGTTTATTTGGTTTTTTGGAAAAACAATTTTTGTGATATTAGTAATGATGTGGTTTAAATGGACTTTCCCCCGTTTACGTATTGACCAATTACTTACTTTAGAATGGAAATATTTATTACCAATAAACCTAATGAATATAGTATTAATTGCTTTTATAGTTTTAATGGGTTGGTACATAAAATAAAATGAAAAAATCCCAAGTTCAAAATATAAAGCCCCAAATTCCAAGCTTGGAACTTGGGATTTGAAACTTGGAACTTGGGATTTAAAACAATGAGTTTAATATAAACAATGTATGAACATATTTAAGTATTTTGGAGATATTTTTGGAGCGTTAAAATCTCTTTGGGGTGGAATGCGTGTTACAGGATATTATTTTGTTCGCCCCGGAAAAATTGTTACTCAAAAATATCCCGAGAACCGCAAAAAATTAGAAATGTTTGAGCGTTTTAAAGGTGAGGTTATTATGATACACGATTCTAACAATCAGCACACATGTACTGGTTGTGGAATTTGTGAAATTAACTGCCCTAATGGTTCAATCGAAATTATTTCTAATAAAATTACTAACGCCGAAGGAAAATCGGAAAGAATTATTGATAAACATATTTATCATTTATCAATGTGTACCTTTTGTGGATTGTGTATTAAAACTTGTCCATCAAAAGCAATTGTCTGGGGACAAGAGTTTGAACATGCAGTTTTTGACAGACAAAAATTAACAAAGGTGCTCAATCACTCTGACTCATCATTAAAAAAAGAAACAAAAAAAGAAATTAAAGAGGCATAAGCATGGAACTAAATCAAGTAATGTTCTTTTTGTTATCGGGATTAATCCTGATATTTTCTGTGTTGTCAATTACAAGCAGAAGAATTTTAAGGGCAGCAGTTTATTTGCTAACAGTATTATTAGCAACATCAGGATTGTATTTTTTGCTTAACTACGAATTTATGGCTGCAGTGCAGTTAACATTATATGCCGGTGGTATTGTTGTGTTAATAATTTTCTCGATTTTACTTACCAGTCATATTAGCCATAAATTCGAACAACCTGCTATTGCAAATGTTTTAGTTGGAGGTATAACAGGATTAGTTGGTTGTGGAGTTGCTATTTGGTCAATATTAGAATTTCCATTTACACCAACAACCCAACCTGCCCTTGATGTAAATATGCAACAAATAGGTATGCACCTTATGAATACCGGTCATTTAGGATATGCACTGCCATTTGAAGTTATTAGTGTGTTGTTACTTGCAGCAATGATATCGGCAATAATTATTGCAAAAAAAGGAAATTAATTTTAAATAATTAAATAAAAATCAGAAATAAATTAAAATAGGTAGAAATGCAATAGAACAGTAAACATAGAACAATGAACAGTAAACTAAAAACTCGAAACTATAAACTTTTTTGAACAATGAACTTTTTTGAACAATATTAAATAAACAATATTCAATAATCAATATTATGATACACGGAATTCCAATTCAATACTTTTTAATTGTAAGCACTATCATGTTTTTTGTTGGTGTTTGTGGTTTTATTATACGCCGCAATTTAATTACAATTTTAATGTCGGTCGAATTAATTTTAAATGCGATTAATATAAATTTTTTAGTCTTTAACAGATATCTTTTTCCACATCAATTGCAAGGCAACTTTTTTGCTTTAATTGTTGTGGCAGTTGCTGCAGCAGAAGCATCGGTAGCAATTGCGCTGTTCATTAATATGTACAGAAGATTTAATAACATTGATGTAGAAAATATTAGCGAAATGAAATATTAATAAATCGAAAACTTTAAAATATGATAAATTACACATATACAGTTTGGATTGTTTTAATTCCACTTTTCATGTTTGTTATTTTAGGACTGTTTGGAATGAAAATGAGAAATTCTCTTGCAGGTATTTTAGGTTCATTAGGACTATTTACCTCAACTGTGTTATCTTATATTACTGCGTATTTTTATTTTTTTAAAGTTGGTCCGGTTGATGGTGTTTTTCAATCTGTTTCAGCTTATAATATTGAATGGCTTGCTTTTACCGATACTCTTAAAGTTCATCTGGGAGTTTTTTTAGACCCGATTTCAGTAATGATGCTCGTTGTTATCACAACTGTGTCGTTAATGTGTCATATTTATAGTATTGGTTATATGAAAGGAGATACAGGATTTCAGCGATTCTTTTCGTTCCTGTCACTTTTTACATTTTCAATGTTATTTTTAGTAATTGCAACTGATATTATTCAAATGTATATTGGTTTTGAATTGGTAGGTCTTTCATCTTATCTGCTAATAGGACACTATTACGAAAAACCGGCTGCAGTTGCAGCCGCAAATAAAGCATTTATTGTTACCAGATTTGCTGATTTCGGTTTTTTTGTAGGAATATTGCTTGTTTCATTTTATACAGGGACATTCGATTTTACCGTACTTATAAATGGCGATGGTAGTATCTTTGCAGGTATGGCTGCTGCTTCTTTCATGGGAATGAATATAATTACATGGGCAATGTTATTGATATTTATTGGTGGTGCAGGTAAATCCGCATTGTTCCCTTTACATATATGGTTACCCGATGCAATGGAAGGACCAACGCCTGTTTCAGCATTAATTCATGCAGCAACAATGGTAGTTGCGGGAGTATATTTAGTTGCAAGAATGTTTATTGTATTTCATTTTCAAGCTCCCGATGCTCTTGAGGTTGTTGCTTATGTCGGTGCTTTTACTTCGCTTTTTGCAGCGATTATAGCTATAACTCAATATGATATAAAAAGAATTTTAGCTTTTTCAACCCTTTCTCAAATTGGTTATATGATATTAGCTCTTGGTGTTTCGGGATATGGCGGTGAAGAAGGTGTTGGTTATATGGCATCTATGTTCCATTTAACTACCCATGCCATGTTTAAAGCATTATTGTTTTTAGGTGCCGGCTCAATTATTCATGCCATTCATAGTAATGATTTAAGAGATATGGGAGGATTAAGAAAATATATGCCTATAACTTTTATAACTTTTGCAATAGCTGTTTTATCAATTAGCGGAATTCCACCATTTTCAGGTTTCTGGAGCAAAGACGAAATTTTAGCAGCTGCATTTGAACATAATAAAATAATATATTTTTCATCAGTTTTGGTGGCCGGATTGACTGCATTTTATATGTCCCGATTATTTTTTACTGTTTTCTTTGGTAAAAAAACTGAGTATCATCATACACCTCACGAATCCCCGTGGGTTATGACAATTCCATTGATAATTCTGTCAATTGGAGCAGCTTTTGCAGGTTTTATTCCTTTTAATGAATTAGTTACTTCAGACGGAGCAGTTTTTGAATCACACCTAAGTATGAGTATTGCTTTACCTTCAATAGGAATTGCTTTGTTAGGTATATTTTTTGCCTTTTTACTATATTATAAGAAAAGTAATACCCCTGATAAAATAACAACATCTTTAGGTTTTTTATACAAAACAACATTAAATAAGTTCTATTTTGACGAACTCTACTTATTTGTAACAAAGAAAATTATATTTAACATTATATCACAATCAATTGCATGGTTCGACCGGCACGTTGTTGATGGCTCAATGAATGGAATTGCATGGGTTATTGAAAAAACATCAGTAAAATCTAAAGAATTACAATCGGGACAACTTCAGCAATATGCATTTATATTTGTTGCCGGTACAATTATTTTAGTTTTATGTTTTGCTTATTTGTTTAATTAAAAAATATTAATAATTATGAATATTTTATCATTACTTATTTTAATACCCATAATTACCGTTTTTGGTATAGCTTTTAGTCGTTCTAAAAACATGGTTCGTATTGTTGCATTAGTTGGAATGTCAGCTCAATTGCTCACTGCAATTGTATTAATGTTTTCATATTACGCAACCAGAGATGCCGGGGTTACTGCTCAAATGATTTTTTATCAGGATATTGAATGGTTTAAATTTCTGAATATTCATTATACCGTTGGTGTTGACGGAATATCTGTTGCTATGATTTTACTAACAGGTGTAGTTACGTTTGCTGGAATTTTAGCTTCGTGGGAAGTAGAATATTTACAAAAGGAATTTTTTATTTCTCTTATTTTACTTGCTACAGGAGTATTCGGATTTTTTATTTCACTTGATTTATTCTTAATGTTTTTATTTTATGAAATTGCCGTTATACCAATGTACTTTCTTATAGGAATTTGGGGAACTGGTCCAAAAGAATATTCTGCTATGAAGCTTACCCTCATGCTTATGGGAGGTTCTGCTTTAATGACTGTTGGATTACTTGGATTGTATTTTAATTCTAAAGGAGCCGATGGTCAACTTACTTTTAATATTTTAGAAATCGCAAAAGTTAATATTCCAAAAAGTACTCAAATGTTTTTCTTCCCATTCATATTTGTAGGTTTTGGAGTATTGGGTGCACTTTATCCTTTTCACACATGGTCGCCCGATGGTCATGCTTCAGCTCCAACTGCTGTATCAATGCTTCATGCTGGAGTGCTTATGAAATTAGGTGGATATGGTTGTTTCCGCGTTGCAATGTATTTATTACCCGAAGCTGCAAATGCACTTAGCTGGATTTTTATTATTTTGGCAACAATTTCTGTTGTTTATGGGGCATTTGGAGTTATCTGGCAAAAAGATTTAAAATATATTAACGCTTACGCTTCAGTTAGCCATGTTGGTCTTATCACTTTTGCTCTAATGATGATGAATAAAGTAACACTTGACGGTGCCATTATTCAAATGATTTCGCACGGTTTAACTACAGCCCTTTTCTTTGCTCTAATTGGAATGATCTACGGAAGAACTCATACTCGTATGCTCGATAAAATGGGTGGTTTAATGAAAGTTATGCCTTTTTTAGCAGTTGGTTTTATGATTGCCGGTTTTTCAACATTAGGTCTTCCGGGATTAAGCGGATTTGTTGCTGAAACTACTGTGTTTATAGGTGCATTTCAACATTTTGACATTTTCCATCGAATTGCAACAATATTGGTTGTTTCATCAATTGTAATTGCGGCTGTTTACGTTTTACGAATGGTCGGTAAATTACTTTTTGGTCCCATTGTAGATGAACATCACTCAAAACTAAAGGATGCCAAATGGTTTGAGAAGATAAGTGTAGGTACTTTAGTTATTGCTATTGCAGGTATTGGTATAGCACCGTTTTGGCTGTACAATTTAATTTCGTATAGCTTAACGCCAATAATGTCAAGATTAAACGAGTTTAGTAATTTATATACTCATATTTTTTAGAAGATTATGATGAATTTACAAGATTTTTTACCAATGCGTCATGAAATACTTTTAGTATTTTTAATGATTGTAATTATTTTGTGTGAGATTTTTATTTCTGAAAAATCCAAGCATTATGTTATTAATATTTCAATTGTATTGTTCGTTTTGCAAACTATTGTTGGATTTTTGCCTATACAGCAAGGCAATATGTTTGGCGGAATGTTTCAAAATGATTTATTTAGAAGTACATTGAAAAATATATTAAGTATTGGCGTGCTAATTGTTTTTTTACAGTCATCGGGCTGGCTTAAAAAAGAAGAAAACAAGGGAAAAATAAGTGAATATTTTCTGTTGCTATTAAGTACATTAATTGGAATGTTTTTTATGGTTTCTTCGGGCGATTTTTTAATGATGTACTTAGGTTTAGAACTTGCTACAATTCCAATAACTGCTTTAGCTGCTTATGAAAGAAACAAAAGTAAATCTGCCGAAGCTGGTATAAAATTATTGCTTATTTCGGCATTATCAACAGGTGTTTTGTTATACGGAATTTCTATGATTTACGGAACAACAGGTTCTGTTTATTTTGCCGATGTAGCTGTCAATTTCGGAAAAAGCAGCTTACAAATTCTTGGTCTTATATTCTTTGTTGCCGGTATGGGATTTAAAATTTCTTTAGTGCCTTTTCATTTATGGACAGCCGACGTTTACGAAGGTGCCCCAATTAGCGTAACTGCATATTTATCAGTAATATCTAAAGGAGCAGCAGTTTTTATTTTTATGATTATTTTATATAAAGTGTTTGGTGCTTTATTCGATATGTGGAATTCTTTACTTTATGTTTTAGCAGTAGTTACGATGACAGTCGGTAATTTATTCGCTATCCGACAAAACAATATGAAAAGATTTTTAGCTTTCTCTTCTATCGCTCAGGCAGGTTTTATATTACTTGGTATTTTAGGTTCAAACGCAATGGGAGCTGCTTCTGTAGCTTATTTTGTTTTAATTTATATTGTAACTAATCTTGGTGCATTTGGGGTAGTATCAGCAATTTATAATGCTTCCGGTAAAGAAGATATGAGAGAATATAACGGACTTTATAAAACTAACCCAATGTTAAGTTTAGTTATGACTTTAGCTCTTTTCTCATTGGCTGGAATTCCTCCTGTAGCTGGCTTTTTTGGTAAGTTTTTCTTATTTACCAGTGCAGCAAGCCATGGTTATTATATTTTAGTTTTAATAGCCGTAATTAATGCCACCATCTCATTATATTATTATTTACGAGTTATTAAAGCAATGTTTATTGACCCTAACGATAATCCAATACCTTATTTTAAAACTGATGTTCCCGCTCGTATCGGACTTGTTATTTGTGTTGCTGGTATATTTATCGTAGGTTTTGCCACCTCAATTTATGAAGCAATTTATAAATTTACTTCCTTAATGTAAAATCGTAAATCCTAAATATTATGCCTTCATTTAAAGCAAAACATACTGTAGAAGAAATTAACGGCGTTCGTTGTACCATTGTAGAAACTGATGTTACCGAAGAACGCTTGCAATTTCTTACTAAACTTTTGCAAAAAAATAATTACGAAGTAATTAGCGAAAAAATTGGTGAAACGTATAAAATTGGAGTTACCGACTTACTTTTTAATACTGTAATTGATGTCTATAAGAGACGAATAAAGACATTAGATGGCAGAATTGTTTCGCACCAGCATTGGTTTCAGTTACCCGAAACACAACAATTGTATATAAATATTTAGGCATTTTTCATTGAGCAGTTTACAGCATAGCGAAGCAAGCTCACAACTTGTCCCGATTCATCGGGAACTTGCTCAACTTTTGCAGAAAACACCTTAAAAAAAACAAATAATCCGATAGCTATCGGATGCGAGTAATTTATAATTTTAAAATGCTACAAATCTATTGATAATAATTGTTTTAAAAGGTTTCATTAAAACTTTGTCCATTAAGTCCAAATTTATATCTTTGCTACCTTATAATTCAAAACTTATTATGTATAAAAAAGATTTTGAAGAGATAAGACCATTTTACGATAGCGAAATAAATGCTGTATTAAAAAAGCTAATTAATAATCCTTTTTTTCAGCAGGTATTAAATGGTTATTTTCCAAAAGAAAAACACCAGGAAATAATAAAACAATTAAACAATACTAATTCAGCATTTGAGTTTCAACGTACATTTATGCATCAAATAATTGATAACGTAATTACTACAACTTCAAGTGGAATAACAACAAGTGGAATCGAAAAAATATCAAAAGAAAAACAATATTTATTTATTTCAAACCATCGCGATATTATTTTAGATTCGGCTATTTTACAAAAAGTTTTATTTGAAAATAATATTCCTACTACCGAAATTGCTTTTGGAAGCAACTTAATGGATGTTCCTTTAATAGCAGAACTTGGCAGAGCAAACAAAATGTTTATTGTTAAAAGAGGAGGTAATCTTAGAGAAATATTACACAATTCAAATATTTTATCGGCATACATCAGATATGCAATAATAGAGAAGAAAACATCTGTTTGGCTCGCTCAACGTAACGGAAGAACAAAAGACGGTAACGACAAAACAGAAATTGCCTTATTAAAAATGTTAAATTTAAGTGGTAAAAAATCAATTCAGGAAAATATCAGCGAATTAAATATTGTGCCTGTTACAATTTCGTATGAATTTGAAACCTGTGATACCGAAAAAGCTAAAGAAGTTTATAATTCAAAAGACTCTAAATATGAGAAAAAAATCGGTGAAGATACAAGTAGTGTAATAAAAGGTATAACAAATTACAAAGGACAAATCCACTTATCTTTTGGAAATCCTGTTTCACTCAAAAATATTAATACTTTTTCGAAAGATTCTAATGCTGATTTTTTAAAAGATTTAGGACAATATATTGATAATGAAATTACAACTAATTACAAGTTGCACACTAATAATTACATCTCTTATGATTTAATTAATAACTCTAATAAATTTTTTTCTAATTATTCCGAAATTGAAAAAACAAAATTTATTAATTATAAAAACTCTGCAATTGGCGATAGTTCCGAAGATTTGAATAAAATATTTTTAGAAATTTATGCCAATCCGATTTTAAATAAACTTAATTTGAAAAATAATTAGAACAATTATTCTCTAATAAATTTACCATTCCCCGCAATTCCATATTGGTTTTGTAACTGAAAAAAGTACACGCCGCTTTTTAAATCTTTTGTATTTATTCTGATGCTGTTATTTTTAATTCCATCTATTTTACTTACAATTTGCCCAATTAGGTTGAAAATTATTAAAGAAAAGCTTTCATTATTAGGATTAGAAAAATTAATTGTAGTATGTGTTACTGAAGGATTTGGAAAAATAGAAATGTTTTGTTTTTCGGTAATTATATTTTCATTTCGTGTTGTAATAACATTAATCCCAAATGTTATATTATAATTTATAGCACTATACATATCATCCGGAATATCAACCTCAACATGCAAAATAGTTTTACCGTTAAAATGCTCCAAAGAATGAATTACTAAATAATATGGACCAGAAGAATCAATTACCGAAAAAGTTGAAATATCCGAAATCCATGCAGGTAACTCAATAGGAATATAAATTCTGGTATCGCCAAAATGAAACTTTTCCCAAACAGGAAAATAAGCAATACTGGCATCGGGCTTTATAAAAGAAACGGTAATATTTACATAATTTGAACTAATTGAATCAATTACAGCTTTTGTGATATTTAAAGAATCAGAATAATTATTTTGATAAGGATTAAAAAGTGGGTCGCCAAAATAAACTCTGTTTGCTTTGCCTCCAAGCATTGAATATGCGCCCGACCAATCGTTTGGATCGAAAGTTCCGGATGACAAAATATCTGAACCATACGACATGGCACCATCAACATACATTTTTAAATTTGGACGATTTCCCAAAAATCCCATAACAACGCCATCAACCGACCTTTTATGAATATCTCCAAGTGGTTCGTGGAATAAAAATGCGTTATAAATTTCTTCCGATTGGTCGTTTGCATTGTTTGCTCCACAAGGTGCAAAATATCCTGTAATTCCAGTCTTAAGTATAGAAAGTGCAAAACTAAAGCTGTCGCTCATAGTATAAAATTTTTCCTGCCATTGTGTATCACCAAATGTAGCAGCAATATCTCCTTCAACCATTACTTTTTTTGGTTCGCCCGAATGGCATGCTCCATTAAATGCAACTGCAGGATAAAAATTTAATGGAGAAATATTATAACTCGATAGCCCCACACGTGCATAAGCAGGATTTTCAATTTTTGTAGAATCGTAAAGCCATACTGGCGGGGTTGGAGTAGAATTACCACCTTCAAAAAGCCAAATCATGTGAGGGTCGCCATTATGTCCAATATCGAGCAGTTTTTTATTCATCATGCTATTTGTATTTGAAAGAAAAAAGTTTGTACCGGTGCCAGAGTTATTGGTCTCCATATATATTTGTGAATAATTATTAGGGTTTAAATAAGTAAGATAATCGCCCGGATAATTATAAACAAAATTTAGCGAAGAAGCCACGCAACCACCCACATTTAAAGGGAAATTCTGAATATTTTGTGATTCTGCATTTATAATGTTATTTACAAAATTAAGCGCATCTTGTCCTGTAGCTCCAGTAATAAAACCATAAGAAAAATCGCTAAACGGATCGCTATCAACATTAGTACTCATCATTAAAAATTGTCTCACAAAATTTATATATAACTCTATTGGCTTAACAACTACAGCAACATATCTGGGAGCAGCACTAATTAGAGTTGGAAGAATTGCGTTTACATCGCTGGGGTTAAATTGAATTACTTGCGCATTTCGATAATTTTTAAGCGCCAAAACAGCTTGATAATAAGAATCAGTTGTGTCACTTATTGAAGTAAGTACCACATAAGTTGAAGATTGCGATTTTGCTTTATTTGTATAAAACAAAGTACAAACAAATAATACAATAAATAGCTTTTTCATAATTAGTTTTTATTATGTTTTGATATTAGTCTTAAAAAATTTGTAACTAATCAGTGTCTGTCCATAATGTCCGATTTTTTCGTTATACTCGTTTTGAAAACAGTCATTTACTACAGTAAACTCCTTGGTTTTCAAAACTTCGTATGCCTCAAACTCGAACATTATGAATCAGACACTGACTTTATAGACAGACACTAATCAGTGTCAAAGTTAATATAATTTTTCGTTTAACTTGCGCCATATTTCTCGCAAATATATTGTCACGCAAAGACGCAATGCTCGCAAAGTTTTAAGCTCGCAGAGTTAAAAAAATCATAAATGATTTTTTTCATTGCGTGCTAAAGCAAGTCAAATCTGAAAGAAACAATTATTCACAGTCCCGATGCTTCGAAAGCGAGCTATTGTGTGGTTTAACGTCATGTCAGGCTTGACCTTTTATCTCATAAAAACTTCTACTTTTTTGCTGACTTTGACATTGCTAAACCCTTTGAGTTTACCCATTTCTTTTTTTTATTTTCAATGCGTTCTCTGCGACTTTGCGTGACAATTTTATGCATACTGAATAGTTACAAAAATTTTTAAATCGGGAAAGCTAAAAAATCAGATTTTTAGTAAATACTCATTTTTAAATTTTAAGTAAAAATATAAAATGTTTTACAAAATTTGCTTAATTTTTAAAATTACTTTAGGTTTACAAAAAAATTTAATAATAACATGTTAGTAAAAGCGTATGCAAGTGCTGTATATGGTATAAATGCTACTACTATAACCGTTGAGGTTAATGCTACGCAAGGAGTCAGGTATTATTTGGTTGGTTTGCCCGATAATGCAGTTAAAGAAAGTTTACAACGAATAGAATCGGCTTTAAAAACAAATGGCTATAAAATGCCTGGACAAAAAATTATTATTAATTTGGCTCCTGCCGATATTCGCAAAGAGGGTTCATCGTACGATTTACCTATGGCAATTGGAATTCTTGCAGCATCTGGACAAATAAAATCAGATAAACTTAAAGATTATGTTATTATGGGCGAACTTTCGCTCGATGGTAGTTTACAGCCAATTAAAGGTGCGTTGCCCATTTCTATTCAGGCAAGAGAGGAAAAATTTAAGGGCTTAATTGTTCCCGAACAAAATGTACGCGAAGCTGCTGTTGTAAGCGATTTAAAAGTTTATGGAGTAAATAACATTAAAGAAGTAATAGGTTTTTTTGAAGATTCACTCGAACTAACACCCACCATAGTAGATACCCGTGCCGAGTTTTACAATAATTTTGATAAATACGATATAGATTTTGCCGATGTTAAAGGTCAGGAAAGCGTTAAACGAGCCCTCGAAATTGCCGCAGCAGGTGGACATAACATTATAATGATAGGACCGCCTGGTGCAGGAAAAACCATGCTTGCCAAAAGAATTCCTACAATTTTACCTCCGCTTACATTACAAGAAGCATTAGAAACCACTAAAATTCATTCTGTTGCAGGTAAAATTGATAAAAATACTTCGTTAATGACGCGTCGTCCGTTTCGCTCACCACACCATACTATTAGCGATGTTGCACTTGTTGGAGGCGGTACATTTCCGCAACCTGGCGAAATTTCGCTTGCACACAACGGCGTATTATTTTTAGATGAGTTACCCGAGTTTAAACGTACCGTTCTCGAAGTAATGCGTCAGCCATTAGAAGACAGAGTTGTAACAATTAGCAGAGCTAAATTTAGTATCGAATATCCAGCAAGTTTTATGCTCGTTGCATCAATGAATCCCTGTCCATGCGGATTTTATAATCACCCCGATAAAGCATGTGTTTGTTCGCCAGGCATTGTTCAAAAATATTTAAGCCGTATTTCGGGACCATTATTAGATAGAATAGATATTCACTTAGAAGTTATACCTGTTCCTTTTGAAAAGCTTACCTCGTCTCAACAAAAAACCGAAACAAGCTCCGATGTTCGTGAAAGAGTTATTGCTGCAAGAAAAATTCAGGAAGAACGCTTTGCCGAAAACAAAGGAGTTCATAGCAACTCGCAAATGAATTCTAAACTATTTCATAAATATTGCCAAATAGATTCGGCAGGTACCGAACTTCTTAAAAATGCAATGAACAAATTAGGATTATCGGCTCGGGCTTACGACCGTATTGTTAAAGTATCGCGCACAATTGCCGACCTTGAAAACGAAAAAGACATAAAAACCCATCATCTCTCCGAAGCAATTCAATATAGAAGTTTAGACAGAGAAGGATGGGCGGGTTAATTATTTATGATTAAGGATTTACGATTTAGGATTTTTAAGTTTTTTGATAAAAGATTTGTATATGAAAAATATTTCAATCTCAATTGTTTTGATATTTTTATATATCAATATTTATTCGCAAGGCAGCCAGCCTGTTGTTTTAATATCTGGTAAGGTTGTTAACGACCGCAATATGGAACCTTTAGAGGCAAGAGTAATATGGGAACTTTTACCTGATGGAACCGAAGCTGGCATTGCACGAACCGACCCCTCTAATGGCGAATATAAAATTATTCTTCCTTTTGGGAAAAAATACGGTTATCTGGCAGTTGCCGAAGGTTATTACTCCGTAACAAAATACTTAGACGTAACCGACTTAACTGAATATAAGGAAATTGAGGAACAAAATTTATTTATGGCTCCTGTAATGGAATCGCAGGTAGTTCGACTTAACAATATCTTTTTTAAGAAGAAAACTGCCGAATTATTAAAAGAATCGTATCCCGAGTTGAACCGTTTTGTTGAATTTTTGAAAACAAATAAGAAAATAACAATCGAAATTGGCGCACATACCGATAACAAAGGCGACAAGGCAGAAAACGTGACATTATCACAAAATCAAGCTAACGCTGTTACCAATTATTGCATTTCAAAAGGAATTAAAGCCGACAGATTAAAAGTAAAAGGTTACGGACAAACCCAGCCTATTGCATTTAATGAAGATGAAGAAGGTCGCGAAATGAACCGTAGAATTGAGTTTAAAGTTTTAACTATTGGGAAATAAATGTTATTTAGTGTTTGTTCATAATGTCCGATTTTTTCGTTATGGAACGAAATAAAAATAACTTGTAACTACTCAACAGATCTGTATTGTAAAAAAATGATTTAAGAACAAGGATTACTCACAATATTATTTATTTTAAAGGTGTTCGTGAGATCGCTTCGCTAAGTTAACGATTTTTGATTTATGATTTTCATACCTATTGCTTTTGACTATTCTTCTGCGCAGTTTCAACGCTTTTTACAAAAATAGATATTAATTCATTGCTTTCATTTAAGGCAAGGATTATTTGAGCTTCTGCTTTATAAAGTTTTGTATGTTCAATAATTTTCAAACAGATATTACTTTCCCTCAATTCTTTCAACACAACTTTTATTTTATGGATAAAATCTCTGCGCGATTCTCCGCTTTGCGCTTCGCCATAATTTAATGCAGAAGATGTTCCTGAACGCAATAATTGCCCGGATAAATGGTTTGCTGCCTTTGTATCGGGCATCGTTTCAACGATTTCTACAATCAATACAGCAAAATTTATTAATCGTTCTTCAAGGTCGTGTTTATTCATATAATTTCTATTTAATTCTGGTTTGTTTTCTTCTAAAATCTTAAATCGTTAATCCTTGTTCGTTATTCTTTCCATACAAATGTAGTATTTTTTTAAAACTGTT
>MENF01000161.1 GCA_001769035.1 Bacteroidetes bacterium GWA2_32_17 | reverse complement strand
TTGCCGATGCTGTAAGTGTTGTATCGTTGCCGTCGCAAATCGAAACATTATGCAACATATCTATTACAAGTTTTGGCGGTTCTGTTATTGTTATGCTGTCTTTTACTGTGCATCCATTAATATCGGTTACTGTAACTTTATAAATATTTGGCGAAGCATTTACTATTGTTGAGAATACCAAACCATTTGACCACGCGTAATTATAGTTTGGGGTACCTCCTCCTACTGATGTAAATACTTGTCCATCGCCAAATCCATTACACGAAACATCTATTTTACTTAACGATAATGTAAGAAGTGGAGGATTAAATACTGGTATTGAAGTTATTGGCGAAACGCACCCATGCTCTGATACAGTTAGCAAAACATTATTTGTTCCTGCATTTGAATAATCTATTTCATAAGGTCCATTATTTGAACCGGAAATTACATTTGCATTAGAAAATGTCCAGTTGAATTGTGCATTTAATAATTCTGCATTACCTAAGTAGGTTACAGTAGCATCATCGCCAAAACAGTTAATTTGAGCAACTGTAAATGTTGAGGTTGGAATGTAATTAAATGTTATATGTACTGTATCGGCATCGGTACATCCATTACCATTATCTTCTGCCCATATAAAATTATAATCGCCATATTGAGTTGTTGTAACGCTTGAGCCATTAGTAAAACTGCTGGATCCGGGTCCGCTTAATTGGCTCCATGTACCTGTTCCATAACTTGCTGTTGCATTTAATTGAAAAGTTAATGAACAAACAGAATCACGAACACCTGCATTTGCAACTGGTTGGTTAGTAAGTGTTAAAACCATATTGTCGCTGTCAATACAACCGTTACCATTATCTTCGGTCCATGTTAAATTATAAATGCCTTGTGTTAATGTGCTTACAGTTGTATTTGAAGAATCTGGAAAATTAATATTTAATATTCCAGGACCAGAAACTGTCCACGTACCTGTTCCCACTGATGGAACTGCTGCTAAATTAGTATCTAACTGACAAATATTTATATCAGTTCCGGCATTTGCTGTGGGCATCTGGGTAAATGTTATAACAACAACATCAGAATCAATGCAACCATTAGTATTATCTTCGGTCCATGTAAATGTGTAAATTCCATTTCCCGAAACGGTTGTAATTGCAGTTGGGCTATTAGAGTTATTAAATGTTGCTGTTCCGGATCCTGTGTAAGTCCATGTACCTGTTCCAACTGATGGTGTTGCATTTAAGTTATAAGTTAATAAACAAAGTGCAGCATCAGTTCCAGCGTTTGCAACTGGTGTTTGGCTAAGTGTAACCTGAACCTGGTCGGAGCTAACGCAACCATTTCCATTATCCTCAGTCCATGTTAAAACGTAAACTCCTTGTGTTGTAGATGTTGATATTCCTGATAAAGCATCGTTTATATTTGTAAAGTTAATTGTTCCGGAGCCAGAAGTTTGTGTCCAGGTGCCTGTTCCAACTGAATTAATTGATGCTAATGTTGTGTTTAACTGGCATACGTTAATGTCGGTTCCTGCATTGGCAACGGGCATTTGTGTGAATTTCACATTTACATTGTCGAAACTTGTGCAACTTGAGCCGTTTACTTCTGTCCACGTAAACGCGTATGTCCCCTGAATCGAAGCTGAAACTGCTGTTGTAGGTAAATTTACATTGCCAAATATTATTGTTCCTGGTCCAGTTGCTGTCCATGTGCCTGTGCCTACACTCGGAATGGCTGCCATAGTCGTGTTTAGTAAGCAAAGGGTTTGGTCGGGACCGGCGGAGGCAGTAGGGATTTCATTAAAAGTTATTAAAGTTGTATCATAACAAGCACCACTTCCGGTACCTATTGTCCAAACAAAAGTATAAGTCCCGAAATTTGTAACATCAACATTTGAAACAGTATCTGTATTATCAACTAATGTAGCTATGCCAGGTCCAGTTACAGACCAAGTGCCTGTTCCAGAAGAAGAGCCATTTAATGTATAATTTAAACCACAGATGGAATCATCGGGACCTGCATAAGCAGAGTTTGAAACATTAACAAAAACCTGGTCGCTTGCAGTAATTGTTCCGCTACTACAATTTTGATAATTTACTTGAGCTGTATAAAACGAAGTAGTGGTGGGGCAAACAGTTGTTGTTAAACCAGTTCCAATTAAAGTTGCATTTTGGTCATACCAACTTACTGTGTAATTTGGTGGTCCGGAAGGTGTAAACCTCCATGCCTCATTATTTGCAGTCCAAGGTCCTGTATTTCTACCGGGAGGAGTAATACCAATTGAACCAGTAGCATCTTGAATTCCAATTACCGCATTGCCAGAGTTCCATCCGATACAAACAGGATGGTCTTGAATATAAACTTCAATTACATTAGTTCCTTCATAAAGAACAATTTCTTGGGAAGTCATTAATGAATTGCAATTAAAATAACAAACCGAATTAAATTTAAAAACAAAAGTTCTGCATGGGTAACTTCCTGTAATATCATAATATAGATTACCACAAACTCCGGGGTCAATATCTAAATATGCTCCAAAAATAGCATTTACAGGTAATGAACTACTTGGAACAGATGCAGTAAATGACCATGGACAAGATCCACTAGCATTTGTTAAATCAAAGGAAATAACACCATTTGAACCAACTATAACCTGATTATATGATTGTCCATAAAAACAAAAATCAAATGGAAGTGCAATTACTCCACTATAAACATCATCAGTATTAACAGAAACAGGAGTTCCACCGGTAAAAGGAAATGGCGGTAAATAAGGTACTGACGAAACAATATAAGAATTAGTTTGACCTGTTTCTAAAACAGTAGCATTTAAGTTAACACATGGGTTGTTACATGATGCATCAATATCTGGTCCAATATCTATTTGAGGACAACCAGGTGCTTGAGCCATAACGGCATTGTCAATTATAAATAGTAATGCTATTAATATAACGCATTTAGTAAAAGTATTTATTATCATTAAACTATCTTTTTTTAATAAGACGTAATTTTTAATAAAAAGTTGCCTTTTTATTTATAAAATTCAAAATTATAAAAGATTTACTATTTTTGATTTAAAACTTTTGAAATTAAAGTTCCAAGGTTTTTGAAATCAATAGGTTTAGTTATGAAATAATTCATTCCCACTTTTTCGCATTTTTCTTTAATATCGTTTAGAGCATGAGCTGTAAGTGCAATTATAGGAGTTTTGTTTCCTTCGTTCCTTATTATTTGTGAGGCTTGCAATCCATCCATTTCGGGCATTTCAATGTCCATTAATATTACATCGAAAGTTTCAGATTTTAAAGTTCGCAAAACTTCTATTCCATTGTTTGCAATAAAAACAACGTGTCCCGACTTTTCTAAAAAAGATTTTGCAACTTTAATATTAAGCAAATTATCTTCAGCTAAAAGAATTTTTAATTTAGGTAGTTTTGTTAATATACTTTCAGTGCCTTCTAAATCCGAATTATTATTACTTTTGTTATCAGGTAATTCAAAATTTAAAGTAAAATAAAAAGTACTTCCTTTACTTACTTTTTTGCTATCGGTATTACTTTCGAACCAAATTTTTCCTCCTAAAATATCTAATAAATGTTTACAAATTGCCAAACCTAAACCTGTTCCGCCATATTTCCGACGTGTTGAGCTATCTACTTGTGAAAATTTATCGAAAATATTTTTTTCGTTTTCGGGTGATATTCCTATTCCGGTATCTTCTATTTTAAATAAAAATTCAACTTTATTATTTTTACTATCAAAATTATTTAATGTAACATTTAGTATAACTCCTCCTTTTTCGGTAAATTTAACCGCATTCCCAATCAGGTTGAATAATATTTGACGTAAATAACTTTGGTCACCTATAACAAATTGAGGTACACGTTCATTAATATTTGCTTTGAGCGAAATATTTTTATGACTTGCTAAATTAGTAAACGAACTTACCGAATAATTAACTATTTCATATACATTGAATTTGATTTTTTCAATTATTACCTTCTTCGATTCAATTAATGAAAAATCGAGTATATTATCAACTATACTTAATAAATGTTCAGAAGCTGATTTTATTGTTGTTAAAAATTCTGCTTGTTCTTCTGAAAAATTAGATTGATTTAAAAGTGTAGATATTCCAACAATTACATTTAAAGGTGTACGAATCTCGTGACTCATTTTGGCAAGAAATTCATCCTTGGCTTTATTTGAATCTTTAGCTTTTTCGGTTAACTCTTTAGAAATTGTTAGCGAATTTTTTAATTGTGACTGGATTTTTATTTTTTCATTAATTTCATGTGTAAGTTGAACTGTGCGTTCCTGAACCTTAGTTTGAAGAAAATAATTAAAGTTTTTTTCTGATTTTATCAAAATATAAGCAAAAGGGATAATCAATAACGATAACAAAATAGCAAACATTGATGAAATTAACACTTCTTTTCTTAATACTCCTTTAACATAACTGATATCGTAATCGGCACCAATTACATATAAGCTTCCATAAGGAGTTAACATTGGAATTAATGCCGTTCTATAAGTTCCCATTTTGTTGGTAGTAGTTTTATATACATTCCTTTTATTGTTTGTTATTTTTAAAAGTTTTATTGATACTTCTGGATATTCCTGCCAGTAATTAACTTGTTCTCTGTTTTTAAGTTCATAAGCACTTGTTGAACAACTTGTATAATATGCTTTGTTATTTTTAATTACAAATGTGTATAAAAAACTAATATTTAACTGCTTAGATAATTCGGTTAAAGTTATTATATTTTGCCAATATTCTTTTTTGCTTATTGAAACTTTATTGATTGTTCTATCGTGAAAATCTTTTGGCAATGCGGTTTTTATTGAATTTGCTGCAATAAATAAATTACGGTCAATGTTATTTAAGAGTATAGCTTTGCTACGTTCGTAATTAACCACCGTAAAAACCATAATACCAACAAGATACAAACAAACAGGAAAAATTAATTTTTCCCTGTTCTTAAACTTATTAGTAATTATATTATTCATTATTTAACACGTATAATTATTTTTACGTGATGTTTTCTACATTTGTTTGTTAGTTTTATATTAATTTGATAAAACAATAAAAGCCAGCTACTAAACAAATATTTTAAATGATAGAAATTTATAAATGTTATTCTTTTTTAACTTTTAATAATAGACATCTTTTCATCCGATAGCTATCGGATGCCATGACCATTTATTGCCACGACCTGTCATCCTGAGCGAAGTCGAAGGAAGGTCGTGGGTTGAATTGTGAAGAGGAGAAGCGGCTTTAGCCAAAATATTTTTACTAAATCCGTGTAATTTCAAAATCTCATTATATTCCTGCATAAATATTTTCTTTGATGTATGGCATAATATTGTTTTGGCTAAAGCCATGTTATTTATTTTAATATTCCACGACCTAAAGGTCGTGGCAATATATAGATTATTTTCAACCTAAAGGTAGTGGCAATATACATATTAATTTTGCAACAATTTATTTGGAAAAATGTTTAATGAATTTTTAATTTCAAAATAAACTCCACCGAATAACAATAATAAAAGTAAGATGGAACTTGCTAAAGAAACCTTTTCGCCAATATAATATCCTTTTGGCTCAAATTTAAATTCAATTTCGTGTTTTCCTGATGGGATAACCATTGCTCTAAGCACATAATTTGTGCGAAAATATTTTGCAGGTTTTTTATCAATAAAAACATTCCAGCCCTTATCGTAATATATTTCGGAGAAAACAGCTATTTGCTCGTTGTTACAATTACTTTGATAACTTAAAGCATTAGGCGAATATTTCGTTAATTTTATTGTTGAAGTTGAATCGAAATTTGGCTTAAAATTTCTTAATGAGCTTTCGTAACGTTTATCAACAATAGCTTCCTGCGAAGGATTAAAATTTGTAAGTGCATTTAATTCGCTATCGGCATTTTCTACAAGTTTGTACGATTTAACAAACCATGCATTGCCAAGTGTGTATGGATTTTGCTGAACAACATTTCCCTGTTCTTTAGTAGGAACAATAAAATATTTTGTATTAAGCATATTTAACACCTGCATGTTGTTTTTGCTTATTTGCTTGTCAATCAATTCCTGATAACGTTTCATTTTTGCACCATGATAGCCACCAATTGATTTATGAAAATACGATGTACTTGCATCGTTAAAAGTATTTACCGCAACATTAAGCACTCTATAGTCGGGGTCGGTATCTTTTAAAATTTCGAGGTCGGCTTGTGTTGGTATATAAGGTGTTGATGCTTCGCTTTTTGAAACAAACAAATCGTTATTAACATAACGCTTATTAATCGGCCACAAATCAATAACGAACAATATTCCAATTAATAAAATTGCAATATTTGGTTTTAACTTTTTTAACGATGTAAAATAAATTAATGCAGCGGTTAACAATACAAACACTAATGAACGAATGCTGTCCATTCTTAATAAACTTTCGCGGTCGGCTTTAAGCTCGCTCATAGGATAACCAGCTTGTGCATATTGAGCATCGCCTGCTGATGAAAAATCGAAAAATGCTCCGGGCATAATTATTAAAAGAACAATAATTCCACCAACAATGCTCAACGACCATTTCAAATATTTAATTATTGTTTTCCGTTCGATAGTGTTTTTTATTAAATAATCAATTGTTATAACTGCGAGTAAAGGTAATGCAAACTCGGCAATAACTAATATCATTGAAACAGTTCTAAACTTATTGTAACCAGGCACATAATCTAAAAAGAAATTAGTAAGCCACATAAAATTCTTTCCCCATGCTAACAATATCGAAATAATTGTAATTGTTAAAAGCCACCATTTTAAATGTCCTTTTACAATAAACATTCCTAAAACAAATAAGAAAATAACAACTGCACCTGCGTAAACAGGTCCGCTTGTAAATGGCTGGTCGCCCCAGTATAAAGGCATTTGTTTTACAATTTGTTTTGCTTGTACCGACCCATATTTATCGTTAAAATATTTATAAGTGTCAGAATTTGTACTTAATTCACCACCCGACGAGCCACCTTTTGCATTTGGAACTAATAATGTTAGAGTTTCAGAAACTCCATAACTCCATGCAGTAGCGTAATCTTTATCTAAACCACTTGTTTTGTTTTCTTTGTTTGAAGAAAGTTCTGATTTACCACGCATCGAATATTTTCCATATTCATAAGTTAACCACAAATTTGTTAAATTACTTCCGATTGCTAAAATTGTTGCAAATAAAAGAACTACACTTGCTTTTGCGAAATTTAAAATAATTTTTCCTTTAACAGCTTTTATAAACTCGAAAATTACTAAAACAATAATAATAATAAAAGTATAATAAGTTATTTGTAGGTGATTAACAAGTAATTGCATATTTAAAAATATCCCAAATAAAATTGCTCCAATAAATATTTTTTTATTAAAAGAAAGATAAAAACCAGCAATTATAGCGGGCATATAACCTAATGCTATCGCTTTTGTAATATGACCGGGTTCTAAAATTATAAAAAAATAAGAGGAAAAACCATAAGCTATAGCACCCGCAATACTTAACCAGGGATTTACTCTAAAAGCAAGTAATGCGATATAAAATCCTAACAAATAAAGGAATACCATTCCAGCCGGTTTAGCACCACCAAGTGTTAAAAACTGATGAACTTTAGCAAAAATATTTGCTTTAGTTCTACTATTAATTAAATATGTTGGCATTCCACCAAACATACTATTAGTCCATAATGCTACCTCTCCCGTTTTATTATAATAATCAGACGATTCCTTATCCATTCCTTTAAAATTGGATACATCGCTCTGCTTTATTTGCTTGCCTTCTAAAAGTGGCGAAAAATATGAAAATGTTAGTACTAAAAATGTTGCTACTGCCACAATATGAGGCAAAATTGATTTAAATGAAAATGAATGCATATTTATTTTTTTAATTTTCAAAATTAGAAATAAACGAATACGATACAAAATTATTTTATACCAATTGCCTTGTAAAATCAAATTATTATATCAGAAATATTTTTAAAGAAAATCCATTGCAGTTTAAAAATAAAGTTTTATCTTTGAAATTATTTATACAAGTTATCATAAACAACCTTGGGAAACTTGACAGTTATCGAACTTTAAAAAAACAATAACAACAAATAAAATGAGTATAAATTTTAAATTGATATGAAAAAGAAAAACAGAATTTTAATTTACCCATTAGTTGTAATGGGAATGTTCATATTGCTTACAAACAGTTGCAAGAAGAAGGATGATAATACAACCCCAACCGGACAAGTTCCAGTACTAACAACTGTTGCAATAAGTAATATTACACAAACAACAGCTACCTGTGGAGGCAACATCACTTCCGATGGTGGCGCAACAGTTACCGCAAGAGGCGTATGTTGGAGCACTGGACAAACTCCTACAATAGCCGATACTAAAACTACCGATGGTACTGGTGCGGGCAGTTTTACAAGTGCTTTAACTGGTTTAACAGCCAATACAACTTATTATGTACGAGCTTATGCCACCAATAATGTAGGTACAGGTTATGGTAGTGCTATGTCACTCACAACCTCGCTGGAAACTGGACAAATTCCAGTATTAACCACTTCCTCTGTGAGTAATATTTTACAAACTACAGCTACTTGTGGAGGCAATATCACTTCCGATGGTGGTGCAACAGTTACGACAAGAGGCGTATGTTGGAGCACTGGACAAACTCCTACAATTACCGACAGTAAAACCACCGATGGCACTGGTGCAGGCAGTTTTACAAGTGATATGACTGGCTTAACCGCCAATACTACTTATTATGTAAGAGCTTATGCCACTAACAGTGCAGGTACAGGATATGGTAGTGCTATGTCGTTAACAACACTACAAGAAAGCGTAAATACTGTAACCGACATTGATGGCAATGTATATAATACTATTACTATTGGTACACAAGTATGGATGGCTGAAAATTTAAAAACAACAAAATACCGTGATGGTACAACCATTCCAAATGTAACTGATAATACCGCATGGAGTAATCTTACAACAGGGGCATACTGTGATAACAGCAACCTTTCTTCTAATTCCGATACTTACGGTAAGCTTTATAATTGGTATGCTGTTGCCGATGTGCATAATATTTGCCCCACTGGATGGCATATGCCCACTGATGCAGAGTGGTCAGTGCTAACGACCTATTTGGGAGGGGAATCTGTTGCAGGAGGTAAACTAAAAGAAACCGGAACAACTCACTGGGAAAGTCCCAACACTGGAGCAACAAATGAAACAGGCTTTACTGCACTACCTGGTGGCTACCGATACGACAATGGGTCATTTTATAACGTTGGAAACTATGGTCTCTGGTGGAGTTCTACTGAAAGCAATATTTCCAATGCATGGTTCAGGGACGCATACTACCTTTACAATAATGTAAACAGACTCAACATCAGTAAGAAAGATGGGTTTTCTGTACGTTGTGTTAAAGATTAATTGGCTATTTGATCTAATACCTTGAAGATTTAAAAATTTTAAGTAATTAACTTAAATTTTTTAATGTGTTTTATATTTCAATTTCACCAGCTTCATAATTTTTATATTTTGCAGATAAATATGCTAATAAATTACTGAAATTTGTCATTGCTTCAAGTGTTTGGGCAGTAATGGCTGTTTTTTTTAATCGCATAATCATTAATGTGTAAAGTGCGTAAAGCAAAACTTCAATATCCGAGCTTGGTTTCGATGGTATTTTATTTCTTAATTGCTGAATATCGGGAGCAGCAATTTTAAAAAGTTTTATATAGTTCTCATCATCAGATAATTCAATTAAACGAAAATGAAAATCTGTAAGTTCATTAATTTGGTTTACAACAAATTGTAAATGTCCTGTATTTTGTAGTTTTTCTTCGTTCATCATTCGGCAAAGTGCCTTATACCATTTTTTTATTTCAGATAAAACATTTTCAGGTTGTTTGTATTTTGTTAAAAGATTTTGATTTAATTTATCGAAATCGCATGAATTACTTCTAATTAAATCTTCAATTTGGAACATGTAAATTAAATATTCCGATATATTTGTTTTTTTAAGTTCTTTAGCAATAATCATATTTTTAATCAAAATAATAAAGTGTAATTTTAATTAAAAAAATTTAAAAGATTTATATTTAATAATTTATATTTGTATTATTAATTTTATAATAAAGATAACATACCTATTAAATACGCATGAAAACTATTATTAATTTATTTGAAGAAAGTGTAAATAAATTTTCAAACAATACATATTTACTTGAAAAAATAAATGACAAATACGAACCAGCAACTTACATTAAAGTTAGAGAGCAAGTTTATATTTTTGCTGCAGGATTAATTGCGTTAGGTATTAAAAAAGGTGATAGAATTGCATTATTATCAGAAGGGCGAAATGCCTGGGTAATTTCTGAACTTGGAATTTTATATGCTGGCGGTGTAAATGTTCCATTATCTGTAAAATTAGATGAATTATCAGAATTAATGTTTAGAATAGAACATTCTGAAACAAAGTATATAATTGTTTCAAAAAATCATATTCATAAAATAAGAAAATTAATAAATCAATTAACAAATGTTGAAAAAGTAATTGTTTTAGATGATATTAATTTAGAAAATGTAAAAGAAATCCATTTTTCCGAAATAAATAAATATGGGAACGAATATTTAACAAATAACAGAACAAGTTTTGATGAGAGATGGCAATCAGTTAATGAAAATGATTATGCAAATATTTGTTACACATCGGGCACAACTGCCGACCCAAAAGGAATAATTTTATCACATCGGAATTATACTGCAAACGTAGAACAGGCATGCTCTTTAATGAAAATCGAAGAACATTTTAGAACGTTGTTAATTCTTCCTTGGGACCATTCATTTGCACATACTGCTGGCATATACGCATTTATGGCTTATGGAGCAAGTATCGCATCAATTCAAGTCGGAAATACTCCAACCGAAACAATAAAAAATATTCCAATTAATATTAAAGAGGTTAAACCTTATGTTTTAATGAGTGTACCTGCTTTAGCAAAGAATTTTAAAAAAAATATTGAAAACGGAATTAAAGCAAAGGGACCGAAAGTGGAAAAATTGTTTAATAAAGCTTTAAAGGTAGCATATAAATATAATGGTGATGGTTGGTCGAAAGGTAAAGGATTTCAACTTTTCAATAAAATAATGTATGCCATTTACGATAAAATTATTTTTTCAAAAATAAGAGAGGGCTTTGGTGGAAATTTACAATTTTTTATTGGTGGTGGTGCATTACTCGATATTGAATTGCAAAGATTTTTTTATGCACTCAAAATGCCTATGTTCCAAGGGTATGGATTATCCGAAGCAGCACCAATTATTTCAGCTAACTCAATGAAAAAGCATAAAATGGGAACATCAGGTTTTCTTGTTAAAAATCTTGAGCTTAAAATATGCGACGAAAAAGGAAATTCTTTGCCTATTGGGCAAAAAGGTGAAATTGTAGTAAAAGGCGAAAACGTTATGTTCGGTTATTGGAAAAACGAAAAAGCTACATCAGAAACTTTAAAAAACGGATGGCTTTATACAGGCGATATGGGCTATTTAGATATTGATGGATTTTTATATGTATTAGGAAGGTTTAAAAGCTTGTTAATTTCCAACGATGGAGAAAAATATAGCCCTGAAGGAATTGAAGAAGCAATTGTTGAAAACTCAAAATTTATTGCTCAATGTATGCTATATAATAATCAAAATCAATATACCGTTGTACTCATTGTTCCTAACAAAACAGCAATAATTTCAGAATTAGAAAAAAATAACTTAAGTTTAAAAAATATTGATGGACAGAAATTTGCAATTAACATTATACACAAAGAATTAGATGAATATAAAAATGAAGGAAAATATCCCGACATGTTTCCTCAAAGATGGCTTCCTGCAACTTTTGCAATTATAAATGAGCCGTTTACCGAAGAAAATCATTTTATGAACTCTACTTTAAAAATGGTGCGTGGAAAAATTACTGAACATTACAAAGGTATAATCGAGTTTTTATATACATCAGACGGTAAAAAAATAAACAACGAACAAAATTATAATAATATAAACATTTTGTAAATTGATAGTAACTATTCATTAGACATCTTTCCAATTAAATTTTTAATCCGATAGCTATCGGATGCCATGACCATTTATTGCCACGACCTGTCATCCTGAGCGAAGTCGAAGGAAGGTCGTGGATTGAATTGTGAAGAGGAGAAGCGGCTTTAGCCAAAATATTTTTACTAAATCCGTGTAATTTCAAAATTTCATTATATTCATCGGTTAACTTTCCGAAAGTTTGCCAAGCCACAAGCCGAGTTAACTTTCGGAAAGTTTGAAAATAATATTGTTTTGGCTAAAGCCATGTTATTTATTTTAATATTCCACGACCTAAAGGTCGTGGCAATATATAGATTATTTTCAACCTAAAGGTCATGGCAATATACATATTAATTTTGCAACAAAGATGTCTATTGATAAAAATCACAAAAATCAAGTTAATAATTGACTAAAATAATATCATTAAAAAAAGGAAAACATCTTATCTTTGCAATTCATTTTTTATGGCAAAGAAAAAGAAAAAATCGAAAAAGCGTTTTATACTTAAAATAGTTTTAAGTGTTTTTTTGTTATTGCTTATAGTTGGTGGAATAACTGGCTATTCTTACTATAAAAAAATATACTATCCTAATATAAAAACAACAAATAGCAAAATATATTTATATATTCCAACTGGCTCAAATTTCAACGATTTGTTAAAAATATTATCCGAAAATGGTATTTTGTTAGACTTCTCATCTTTTGAATGGCTTGCCGAGCAAAAAAACTACACTAATCATATAAAACCAGGAAAATACAAGCTTAATAACAAAATGAGCAACAATGAACTTATTAATCTTTTAAGAGCCGGCAAACAAGAACCTGTAAATATTGTTATTCGTGGTTTTCGTACTAAAGAAGAGTTAGCACAAAAAATAGGAAACAATCTCGAAGCCGATTCCTGTTCTGTAATGGATTTGCTTAATAGCAATTCATTTTCGAACGAATATGGGTTTAATAAAGAAAATATTCTTGTGTTGTTTATACCAAACACTTACGAATTTTATTGGAATACATCTGCCGAAGATTTTTTTTCGCGAATGGCAAAAGAATATAAAACATTTTGGACTAACGAAAGACAACAACAGGCAAATGACGCTCGAATGACACAAACCGAAGTTTCAATATTAGCATCAATTGTTCAGCAGGAAACGTACAAAGCTGATGAGATGCCTGTTATTGCAGGAGTTTATGTTAATCGTTTACATAAAGGAATGAGACTACAAGCCGACCCAACAGTAATTTTTGCAGTTGGAGACTTTACAATACGGCGTGTTTTAAAAAAACATCTCGAATACGATTCGCCTTATAACACATATTTGCGTGAAGGATTGCCACCTGGACCAATTTGTATCCCATGGCAAAAATCTATAGATGCAGTTTTAAATTATAAAAAACATCCTTATATTTATTTTTGTGCAAAAGAAGATTTTTCGGGTTATCATAATTTTGCAAAAACCGGAGCCGAACATCTGAAAAATGCTGCAAAATATCAAAACGCATTAAATAAACGAAATATAAAATGACAAAGAACAAAGTTAGAAGTTAACAGTAAGAAATAAAACAATAAACAATTAACAACAAATATTGTTAAATAACAAATAATCTGATTTGTGAGAAAGCGTTTTGTAGAGAATAAAAAATATAATTATGACAAAAATAAAATTTGGAACCGACGGCTGGAGAGCAATTATTGCTAAAGATTTTACCGAAGATAATGTTGCTCGTGTTAGCGTTGCAGTTGCTGCATGGCTTAATCAAAAATATAAAAATCCTACCGCAGTAATTGGTTACGATTTTCGTTTTGGAGGAAAAATGTTTGCTCAAACTGTTGCTAAAGTATTGGCTAAGTACGAAATAAAAGTTTTAATATCTGATTGTCAGGTTTCTACACCTGCTGTATCGCTGGCAGTTGTAAAACAATTTGCACAAATTGGTGTTATGATTACTGCAAGTCACAATCCTCCCGATTACAACGGGTATAAATTAAAAGGCGAATATGGCGGACCGCTTTTAGAAGATAGCACAAAAGAAATTGAAACAATTATTCATGAAGAACATGGACTTATTTTAGATTCATTAAAATTCGAAGATTTTATTAAAACAGGATTTATTAAAGAAGTTGATTTAGAAGAATTATACATTAAACATGTTTACAATAATTTTGATATTGAAGCACTTCGCAAATCAAAATTTAATTTTGCTTTCGATGCGATGTATGGTGCCGGGCAAAATGTTATGAGAAAACTCTTTCCCGATATAGCACTTTTACATTGCGAAAATAACCCTTCATTTAATGGAGTTCCGCCTGAACCATTGCATAAAAATTTATTAGAATTAAGCAACTTTATTTCTGATAGTGGTAATATTGATTGCGGACTTGCTGTTGATGGCGATGCCGACCGCATTGCACTTTACGATAACAATGGAAATTATATAAACTCGCACCTCATAATTTTAATACTTATATATTATCTTACCGAATATAAAAAACTTAAAGGAAAGGTTGTTACAGGATTTTCGAGTTCTGTTAAAATTGAAAAACTTTGCAAAAAATATAACATTCCTGTACAACGTGTACATATTGGATTTAAAGATATTTGTAAAGTAATGTTACACGATGATGTTTTGGTTGGAGGCGAAGAATCCGGTGGAATTACCTGCAAAGGTCATATTCCCGAACGCGATGGTATATGGATGGGATTAACAATATGGCAATTTATGAATGAAACAAATAAAAACATTTCGCAAATAATTAATGAAGTTTATAATATTACCGGAACATTCTTTTACAGCCGAAACGATTTAAGAATAGAAGAAAAACTTAAAAAAGATGTAATTCAGGCGTGTAAAAACAATTCGTTTAAACAATTTGGCGAATTAAAAGTGCAACGTGTTGAAACTCTCGACGGTTATAAATATTTTATTAATGAAAACGAATGGCTCATGATTCGTCCTTCGGGAACCGAACCCCTACTTCGCATATATGCCGAAGCATCTTCTGTAGAACGAGTAAAACTATTTCTTGATGAAGCTTTAAAAGCTGTTGAAACTTTCAAATAGAGTCTGTACATTTCAGTGTTTTATTCAAAATCAACGACTGTTGAAATTAGAATTCATAAAAAAAATCAGCTATTATGAGGTTCTCGAAATATAACTTGTTACTCATCCTGACATCATGGGCTAACAATATGTGATTGAAATTTCTTAGGGCTATATTTATTTTTTTGTAACTTTTTTAAAAACCATTTCGTCATACAACAAAATTGAAGAACAAAAAATTAAATTTAAAAAAAATGAAAAAGCTTACAGTAATTTTAGCAGCAGTTCTTTTTATTTCTACGCTATTTGCTCAGGAAAAAAAGGACACAACAACTTTTAAGATAGGTAAAAGCACCATTATTATTATTTCTGATAAAGATGCATTGGTAAAAATTGAAAATGGTGATACAATTAATTCAGACGATAACGATTCTTGCGAAAAGAATAAATTTGATGGGCATTGGGGTGGATTTGACATTGGCTTAAACGGATTTTTAAATAATAATAATTCGTTTTCGCTTAATAGTACCGACCAGTTTTTAAACTTAAATCAGGCAAAGTCGTGGACTTTCAGTTTAAATTTTGCAGAATTTAATATTGGTATAATTAAAAAACATATTGGATTAGTTACTGGTGCTGGTTTGCAATTTAACAATTATAGATTCGATAAAAATATTAGTTTAATTGGTGATTCTGCTAAATTAACATCTTACACTGATACTGTATTAAAATTTCAAAAAAATAAAATGGTTGTTACATATTTAACAATTCCATTGTTACTCGAATTTCAATTGCCCGTTAACGGACATGAAGATATTGTTCATTTATCCGGCGGTATTATTGGCGGCTTAAGAATAGGCACACACACAAAACAAGTTTTTGATATTAATGGAAACGAAAATAAAGAAAAGCAACGCGAAGATTTTCATTTATCACCAATTACTTATGCATTAACTGGTCGTTTAGGTTACAATGGAGTTTCAGTGTTTGTAAACTATAGTTTGTCTTCCCTTCTCAAGAGTAACGAAGGTCCAGAGGTTTATCCCTGGTCAGCAGGACTTTCTTTCTCTTTTTAATACATCAGTTTTTTAACAAGAGAAAAACCGTTTGAATTTTTCAGACGGTTTTTTTATTTTATCTTACTTTTTAATAAAGATTTTTTTAAGTCTATTCTAAATTATATTTTAATGAATTAAACTCCTTTTTTCCTTTGTTTATCGTGAAAAAGTTTTTGTTTAAAGATTTTATCTTTTGTAGCTTTTTAAACGATTGTAAGTTTGTCTCATTAAATAAAATCAATAAAAAATTTAAATTTATGGAAACAACAACTTATTTTTGTTCAAAACAAAAACGCATGAAAAAGATTATTATCGGATTTATAATTTTAACTGCTGGATTATTGTTACTTGGTTTTAATACAGGCATACTTGACCCTGCTTATAAACATTTAATATTTACCTGGCCAGTATTATTAATTGCACTTGGATTAGCAAATTTTTTCGAACGTTCTTCATTTTGGGCAGGAGTTATTTTAACTTCAATTGGAACTTTCTTTTTTCTTCCCAGATTAATTGAATTCCATTTTAATTTCATTCATCTATTTTGGCCGTTATTACTCATTATGATTGGAGTTGTAATTATTTTAAAACGCACTTTATTTAATTCATTTACACATCGTGGTCATATCAAATCGGGAAGTAAATTAGAAGAAGGAGTAATTGACGAATCTAATGTTTTTGGAAGCAGTAACAGAGTTATTCAGCAATGTAATTTTAAAGGTGGAAAAATATCTAATGTTTTTGCAGGTTCAAAAATTGACCTTACCCGAACAACACTCTCTGATCAGGAAAATTATCTTGATATTGCGTGTGTATTTGGTGGAGTTGAAATAATTGTTCCTTCAAACTGGAGAGTACAGATTCAGGTTTCTTCTATTATGGGTGCCTTTTCAGATAAAAGATTTGGAGCCAGTAGTCAGCAGATTGATAATAGCAAAACACTTATAATTAAAGGAAGTGTTGTTTTTGGCGGTGGAGAAATAAAGTCGTAATTAATAACAAATGAACCATCCCTTTTTTAAAAGTATTCAACATTTTATTTTATATGCAGGTGCATGGATAATGGTAACAGCTATCCATGTAGCTGTTTTATCGTTTTTTTATAATATCCTCATTACTTTTTCTATAATTGACGGATTGATTTTCAATATATTATTTGCTCTTTTTGGATTGTCATTATGGTATATTGTTGCTTATTCTCGCTACAATAAATCACCTATGTTAAATGGTATTATTACTCATGTTACTTCAGCTACATTACTTCTTTTAATATGGATATCACTTGGCGATTTTATTCTCTCATTATTCACTGGAAATAATTTGCAATACGATAAATTTCTTTCTACAGCAATACCCTGGAGGGTTATTAGTGGAATATTTTATTACTCAATTCTAATTTTAATCTATTACATTATAAATTATTATAACGACTTGCAAGAACGTTCTTTAAACGAAGCACGATTAAACGAAATCATCAGAACCACAGAATTAGACTTATTAAAATCACAGATAAATCCTCATTTTTTATTTAACTCTCTAAATTCTATTAGCTCCTTAACTATAACTAATCCAATAAAAGCTCAGGAAATGATTATAAAACTTTCTGATTTTTTAAGATACTCCATTTCACAAGATTCTGGTAGTTTTGTTTCATTGAAAAAAGAAATTGAAAATGCCAAACGATACCTGGAAATTGAACAAATTAGATTTGGTAACAAATTACAACACAAATTTAATATTTCAGATAATTGTCTTGAGAAACTTGTTCCAGCAATGATTTTGCAACCACTATATGAAAATGCAGTAAAGCATGGTGTATATGAAAGCACAGAAGAAATTATAATTAACACAAATTGTGTTTCAGAAAAAGGAGTACTTAAAATTAAAATAATAAATAATTTTGAGCCAGAAGCTAAATCAAGAGAAGGTACCGGGATGGGAATTAAAAATATTAGCGAAAGGTTAAAACTAATGTTTCAACAAAATAATTTATTAAAAATTTATAAAGAAAATAATACATTTACTGTTGAATTGCAGATACCTCAAAACTAATAATATGGATATAAAAGCGATTATTATTGAAGATGAAAAACCTGCAACTGAATTATTGTTGCATTATTTAAAATCGTTTCCTGAAATTTCAATTATAGGAACATTTTCAGATGGATTTAGTGGCTTAAAAGCAATAAATGATATTAAACCACATTTGGTTTTTCTTGATATTCAAATGCCAAAACTTACAGGATTAGAAATTTTAGAATTATTGGAACATAAACCTGCAATTATCTTTACTACAGCATTTAATCAATATGCAGTTAAAGCTTTTGAAGCTAATGCAATTGATTATTTATTGAAACCGTTTAGTTCAGATCGTTTTGCTAATGCTGTAAAAAAAGCTATTGAAAAAATTTCTCAAAATCAAAATACACAACCTATAATTAATTCTGCGATTAATGCATTGGAACCTGGCTATATTAAAATGGAAAGGATAGCTGTTCGTTCCGGTTCAAAAATTCAGGTAATTCCTGTTGAAGATATTTATTATTTTGAGGCAGATGGCGACTATGTAAAATTACATACCAAAGCAGGTAATTTTTTGAAAGAAAAAACTATGAAGTATTTTGAAACTCATCTTAATACATCAAAATTTATTAGAATTCACAGAACTTATATATTAAATGTTGAGACAATTCAAAGGGTAGAATACTACGATAAAGACAGTCACATTGCAGTTCTTAACAATAACGAAAAAATTAAAATAAGCAGCTCGGGATATAAACTTTTAAAAACTGCAATAAACCTTTAATAAAACCACTATTATGTTACGTCATATAATAATGTTCAAATTAAAAGAATTTGCAAGTAATACTGAACATCAAAAAGCTGCTGAAATTTTAAAAGCTAAAATCGAAAGCTTAAAAACTCAAATTACTGAAATTATAAAATTAGAAGTTGGAATTAATATTGTTGATTTACCATGGTCGTATGATATTGTGTTAACGGTTGATTTTAAAAATTTACAAGATTTGGAAACTTATAAAAACCACCCTGCACATCAAAAACTTATTGAATTTAATAAACTATATTCAGTTGCAAAATCTTCAGTTGATTATTTCGTTTAAATCGTAAATTATTGAAATTTAAATGCCCTATTGGGTGGGGTGTTTAATCTGTAAAATTTATATTTTTAAAATTAGTGATTATTAATGAGTTAGGAAATAATGAAAAAATCTGATTTCGTCCTTATTTGACTCACCCCCTGCCCCCTCTCTATACGTAGAGAGGGGGAATTTAAAGGTGGTGAGTAAGAAAAAGTAGGGGGAAACAAAAAATAGATTTAATTCACCCCACCTATTGGGTTGATAAAAAAAATTACGAAAATTTGAGCTTAAAATTTTCGTTTTTAAGCGAATTTATTCCTATATTTGTACCGGAAACAAAAACACAATAATTATGACACGAATTGCAGGTATTCAAATTGAAAAAGACAGAAAAGGTCATTTGGCTTATGCGCGTTTTAATTTAAAAAAACATCCTGAGGCAATTGAACTATTACATAAAGTAGGAGCAATCGAGGAAAGTGAGTTTGATAAAGAGTTCGAAGAGGGTTGTAAACGCGGAATTACAGGTGAAGAATTAATGAACAGATTACGTCCCCGGTTAAAAAAATTATTTAATAAATGAAAGTTATTTACGAACCTGAAGTTGAAGAATATTTATTTGAATTAGTAAATATTTTATTTAATAAAGAATATTTTTCTTTTTTTGAAACTTCAGATGAATATGTTTCTGAAATTATTAACTATATTGAAAATAATATTTTTGTAAAATCAAAAAAAGTTGCACCCAAATATTTTAACAGATATGGTAAAAATTTGTTTTATATTTTTTACAAACCAAATAAACGTACAACATGGTTTATATTTTTTCAATTAAAAATAATATTTATTTGATAAAATACATTACAAATAATCATGTTTCAGGTTCACATATAAGAGGTTTAAAAGGAAATTCATTAATATCATTATAGTTCTTTAATTTTTCCGATTAATATTTTTCTTAAATTATTAATTTGAATCGTAAATCCTTAATCCTAAATCAAAAATGTTGTATCCGTTAAAATTTAAACCCATATATAAAGACAAAATTTGGGGTGGTAACAAATTAAAAACTATTTTAAATAAAGATTTTGGTGCTTTACCAAATTGTGGCGAGTCGTGGGAATTGTCAGGCGTTGAAGGTGATGTGTCGGTTGTAGCAAATGGGTTTCTTGAAGGAAATACTTTATCAGAAATTATTGAAATTTACATGTCCGATTTATTAGGCGAAAAAGTTTACGAAAAATTCGGAATAGAATTTCCATTATTAATCAAATTTATTGATGCAAATGATGTTTTATCAATTCAAGTTCATCCTGATGATAAATTAGCAGTAGAAAGACATCATGCTTTTGGTAAAACTGAAATGTGGTATATTATTCAGGCTGATGAAGGAGCAGAGCTTATTTCTGGTTTTAACAAAACAATTAACAAAGAAATATATTTAAAGCATCTCGAAGATAAAACTTTAAAAAACATTTTAAATGTTGAAAAAGTTAAATCGGGTAATGTGTTTTTTATTCCAGCTGGTAGAGTACATGCTATTGGCTCAGGCATTTTGTTAGCCGAGATTCAGCAGACATCTGACGTTACTTATAGAATTTACGATTGGGATAGACTCGATGCTCAAGGAAACTCACGCGAATTACATACCGAACTTGCTTTGGGTGCAATAAATTTCGAACATTGTAAAAACCCACGTGAAAATTATAAAGCAAATAAAAATGTTAGCTCTAATGTTGTTGAATGCGAATATTTTACAACAAATATAATTGAATTAGATAAACCATTACAAAAAGATTACAACAATATTGATTCATTTGTTATTTATATGTGTTTAGAAGGAAATGTTTCAATTTGTTATAACGAAAAAATTGAAACACTAAAAATTGGCGAAACAATTTTAATCCCTGCTGAATTAAAAGAACTAACATTGCAGCCTATTAAAAATGCAAAAGTTTTAGAAGTTTATATAAAATAATTATGATTATAAAATCAGCCGAATTTACAAAAAGCAGCCCTTCGCTCGAATTATGCCCGAATACTAATTTTCCGGAATTTGCTTTTATTGGTCGTTCAAATGTTGGAAAATCGTCGTTAATTAATATGCTGGTAAACAGAACATCGCTTGCAAAAACAGCAGCAAAACCAGGTAAGACACGACTAATAAATCATTTTTTAATAAATAACAACTGGTATTTGGTTGATTTGCCAGGATACGGATATGCCTCAGCATCTAAAACCGAAATAAAAAACTGGAATAATTTTATAAGCGATTATCTTGCAAAAAGAGAAAATCTTGCTTGTTTATTTGTTTTGGTTGATTCCCGGTTAGAGCCACAAAAAAACGATATACAATTTATTAATAGTTTAGGCGCTTTAGAAATTCCTTTTGTTATTATTTTAACTAAAACTGACAAGGTTTCTAAATTAAAAGTGCAAAACAACTTTAAACTATTGAAAGCTGAATTAAAAAAAACATGGGAAATAATTCCTGATATCATTATTTCATCATCAAAAACAAAAGATGGGAGAGGGGAAATACTTAATATTATTGAGAATACGATTAAAGAATGGGATTATAATAAATCTTTCAAATAAAAAATATGTTCTTTAATATTTTTGTTAATTTTGTCGAACTTCAAAAAAAATAATCATGAGCACTGGAAAATCTCCTGTAAAATTTTTTGCCGGACGCGAATCAAAATATATTGCCGAAAAAATAGCACAAAAATTTGGTTCTGAATTAGGAAAATCAACTGTTACTGTTTTTAGCGACGGTGAGTTTCAACCATCATTCGAAGAAACAGTTAGAGGTTGTAAAGTATTTATAATCCAATCAACATTTCCTCCCGTCGAAAATTTAATGGAATTGTTGCTAATGGCAGATGCTGCAAAAAGAGCATCGGCACACGAAGTAATTGCAGTTGTGCCATATTTTGGTTGGGCTCGTCAGGATAGAAAAGATAAACCTCGTGTTTCTATTGGAGCAAAATTAGTTGCCGATATGTTAAATGCATCTGGTGTTGACCGTATAATGACAATGGATTTGCATGCCGACCAAATTCAGGGTTTTTTTAATATGCACGTTGACCATATTTATGCTTCAACTATTTTTGTGCCTTATGTTAAAAGTTTAAATTTAACTGATATGGTTGTTGCTGCACCCGATATGGGCGGAACTAAAAGAGCAAATGCGTATTCGAGATTTTTAGGAACCGAAATGGCAGTATGTTACAAACTTCGAAAACAAGCCAATGTTATTGAACATATTACTGTAATTGGCGAAATCGAAAACAAAAATGTGATTATTGTTGACGATATGATTGATACTGCCGGTACAATTTGTTTGGCATCTGAAATGATGATGAACAAAGGTGCTAAAAGTATTAGAGTTGTAGCTACACACCCTGTCTTCTCAGGTAAAGCTTATGAAAGAATAAACAATTCAGTAATTACTGAAGTTATTGTAAGTGACTCCATCCCACTTAAACAACAATCACCAAAAATTAAAGTAATAACCATTGCCGATTTATTTGCCGATATAATTAATAAGGTATATAACTATCAATCAATAAGCTCCAACTTTATTGTTTAAAGTTTGAAAAGGTTTTTTTAGTTTCGGGTTTTTTAGTTCAAAAAAGTTCATTGTTCATTGTTACCTCACCCAAATATAGATTATTCGCTTTGCTCATACTTGCGTTGGGCTAAATTATGGTCATAACTGCCATTTCGCTTATCACAGTTACGTTTTAACTCACGACTTACAACGGATTTGTCTTTACCAATTGCTTTTGAAATTTCTTTTTGTGAGTAATTTTGCTTTTTCATTACTGAAATTGTGTACCTTTGTTCTTCGGTTATATGTTTCATATTGCAACTTTTTTTTGACGAGGAGAGGGCAAAATTAACATTTATCCATCAGGACAAAGGGGAAGATTTTTCTTTCTCTTTTGTCTTGAAAAATATTATTTTTATTCTCCTCTAAAAAGTTGCATTAATTACTTGAATTTAGGATTAAATAAGCCCGATAGTGCTAAGTTAGTTTGCGAACAAATGCTTGCTTATGATTCTGTTACCGATGTCCCATATATTGGATTAGGGTATTATTATATTTCGAAGAAAGATACAATTAATGCAATTGAAAATTGGGAAAAGGCAATTGAAAAAAATCCACAGAATTATAAAAGGTGCGAAAGTTTAAGCAAGTATTTTAAATTTCATAACTACACTGTTAAAGCCAATTATTACTATCAAAAATCTATTGAAGCTCAAAGATATTCGAAAAATTAATGAGTCTGGTTTAAAAAGCATTCTATTAAAAGATTTTCAATATTTTATACTCTAAACTACCGCATTAAATGCGAGACAAGTTCTAAAGGAAAAATGTTGAAAATAAAATTCCATTTAGGGATTAAAAGCAAAAAATTGCTGAAAAACGAAATTTAATCTTTTTAGACCAGACTCAATAATACTTTTTATTATCAATATTAATTGTGCATTACTCAAAAAAATATTTTTTATTCTCGTTTAGTTGTTTTATATTTGATTAATATTTTTTAAAACAGGCATTGGAAAGACTGCCGTTGGATACTATTTGATTACAACTCCGAATTATAGTTTTTTTTTAGTATTATGAGATTAATTTTTATTTTATTATTGATATTGATAATTGCATTTTCTTGCGTAGCTCCAAAAGATTTGACTTTAAAAGTTAACAATAAACCTATAAATCATAATTGTCCTAATATTGACTATATGATAATTGCACCAAGATTAAATTTTAATGATTGGTTACCTGACTTTAACAAAATGATTAATGATATACCTCAGGAAGTCAGTAGCAATCAAATTGGAATGTCAACCAAGGACGAAATAAAACAAGAATATTGGTGTTTCCCATCTGCTAGACCATTCGTGCAAATAGATACATCAATTTCATTAAAAAATTCTAATGAAATAATAGGTCTTTGGAGAATAAAATGTTGTAGGACAATTCAATATAAGGATTCTGTAAGTTTTAAAGATTCAACATTTCATCGAACAAGTAAACTAATTAAAAATGATGATTCCGATGATGTACTTGCTCATTTTACTGATTCTAAATTAAAGCTTTACGTTAAAACGAAAGATTCAAAAGTGTATCAACGCAAGATTTCAAGACATTACAAAATTTTAAATGGACGATATTTGTTGATTTATAATAAACTTAGAACTACTTCAGGAACCGCATTTACCGGAATTACCAAGGATAATTTATTGATATGGAACCAATACTCTGTATATATGGACACTTATTACTATAATTTTAAAAGGTGGTTAACTAATACTAACCAGATGATTTTTGAAAAAATAGAATAACAATCAGTACTCCTAATCTCTCAAGTGTTCGCTTGGGCGAAATTTCATTTTCCTTCTGTCACATGCGAACGCTTGCGACATAATAGGTGAGTAACCACAATGCTCCAAACAAAAACTCAAATTATGATAATTCAAAGTATAGGTTAATATAGAGACAAAACTTATTTATTATACCTAAAATCAAAAAACAATACCTTATCATTAAAATTATAGGTAAAATTTATTGAAGAAGTTGGGTAATTGTATATTGTTATTATGTTGCTGTCAGTTGCATATAACAAATCCGATAAACTTTCGAATTTTAATATGTCGGCACGTTTGCCAATTGCATAGGGAGTTGAGTTACCATAAATTTTTTCTATAACATTTATTTCATTACCAACCGATAATAAATATTGTTCGTCGGGTGTTTCTATTGCAGAATGAAAAATTCCAACATAAGGGTTTCCAAAACTATGCAAGTAATTAATTTCAAAGTTATAAGTATATAATTCAACATTGCTTTGGTTTTGGGCAAATACCATAGCTGTTTTATTCGAATATGGCAATATTGTTTGAGGTAAAAAATTTGTAATGTATTTTGTTAACAATCCGCCCGATTGTATATATGCCTGAACCGATTTATTATTTGTTCCATTATCTTCAACGCTTGTCAATATATAATTATCAATAAAATTAAAATTATAGGGAGCTCCATTATTGATAGCATATAATTTTCTAACAGCACCTGTATTATCGTATCCATAAATAAATCCATTTCCATTGGTAACATAAGTCAAAAAAGAAAATTCTTTTATTTCGCCTTTTTTTAAATGGTTAGGTGTAAAAAGTCCGTTTTTTTGCCAATCGAACTGAAAATTACTTAACGAGTAACAAATAAAACTTCCATCGTCGGTTAAAAAATATATTTGTTGAGAGTAACTATTTACGCATCCGCTAATAATATTTGAAGAAATAAACCCGAGCTCATTAAAATTCATCAAACTATCGCTACAAAATATTCTTGTTCCGGTTGCATCTTTTACTCCAACATAAACCGAAAGTAAAATTTTAGGAATTTCTAAAATATGTATTTTAATAAAGTTATTAACATTATTTTTTCCGTCGTTTGCGTTTACAACCAAATAATAAATTCCCGATTGTAAATATTTGTTAGAGAAGAAGTAAAGCTCATCAAGAGCAATTTTATTTTCAGTTGTTGTTCTTATAAGCTTCGTTGTAAGTACTTGCATTTGAGCATCGGTAACATATATCGAAATTGTTAATGGACCAAAATCATCGTTAATTGTAGTTTTTACTCTAACGCTATCAATAGCATTTAACGTGATTTCTGCTTGTGGTAACGATACTGTAATAATTGGTGCATCATTCTTTTTTTCTTTTCTACAACCAACAATTAATAGCATTAATGTAAAAAACAATACATTAGTAAAAATTATAGTATTTTTTAATGTTGAGTTCATATTTATATTGCCGAAAAAACAACTTTATTTAAAAATTCGAAAAAAAATACTCGCAATCCTTAAACGAAAATCTTTGAAAATCAATGCTCCCTTTAGGGTTGTGGTAAATATTGATTTTCAATAAAGATGCTTCATTTTTAATAATATTTAATTTCAAACTATAAAGTTCGGAATTTTTCAACCAATTTCAAACAATTAATTGTTAAAAAACAAATTTTATTTTTTAAAGCATAATTGAAAATCAATACCTAAATTTGAAAATTAAAATATTGATATGACCGAAAAAAAATATAAAACTCAAAACAAAGTATTAACTGATTCGAGTTTGGGAAAAATTCCACCACAGGCATTAGAGCTTGAAGAAGCTATACTTGGTGCAATAATGATTGATAAAGATGCGGCAAATGAGGCGTTTAATGTTTTAAAACCCGAATATTTTTATAGCGAAATAAATAGAATTGTTTTTGAAGCAATTTCATCGTTATATAAAGAAATGAAACCTATTGATATTTTAACGGTTAGAGATGAATTAGTTAAAGTAAAAAAGCTTAACGAAATAGGAGGTGCTTTATATTTAACAAAGCTCACAGGAAGAGTTGCTTCGGCAGCTCATGCAGAGTTTCATGCAAGAATAATTGCACAAAAATTTATTCAGCGCGAGTTAATTCGTATTGCTACCGAAATAGAAAGAAAAGCTTTCGACGACGAAGAAGATGTTGATGATTTGTTAGATTATAGTCAAAATCAAATATTTGGGCTTAGCGATGGAACCATTAAACGCGAAACCCGACAAATTGATGAAGTTTTAAGAGAAGCAATCGACAGATTAAAAGAAGCAAGCCAAAGAGAAGACGGTTTAAGTGGTGTTCCATCAGGATTTACAAGTATTGACAGAATTACTTCTGGTTGGCAACCATCTGATTTAGTTATTATTGCTGCCCGCCCAAGTATGGGTAAAACTGCTTTTGTTCTTTCAATGGCTCGCAATATTGCAGTAGAGCATAAACAAGCTGTTGGATTTTTTAGTCTCGAAATGTCATCAGTGCAGCTTGTTAATCGTCTGATAGTTGCCGAAACCGAAATAGATTCAACTTCTATAAGAAACGGAAAATTGCAACCGCATGAATGGACAATTTTAGATAAAAAAATTAAAACACTCGAAAATTGCCAAATTTTTATTGATGACACTCCTGCAATTTCGATATTTGAACTTCGTTCTAAAGCCCGCCGTTTAGTTGCTCAACATAATGTAAAACTAATTATTATTGATTATTTGCAATTAATGAGCTCGCCAAGCGATAACAAAGGAACTCGTGAACAGGAAGTAAGCACAATTTCACGTTCTCTAAAAGCATTGGCAAAAGACCTTAATGTTCCAATTATTGCATTATCGCAATTAAACCGTTCTGTCGAAACACGTTCGGGTACTAAACGTCCACAACTTTCCGACCTTCGCGAATCGGGTGCTATTGAGCAAGATTCCGATATTGTAATTTTTATACATCGTCCCGAAAAAGCAGGAATAGATTTCGACGACGATAATGTTTCAACACATGGTTTGGCACAAATAATAATTGCAAAACACCGTAACGGAGCTGTTTGCGATGTGAAACTTAAATTTACTGATACTACAGCAAAGTTTACCGACTGGGATAATTTTAGTTCGCCATCAGATTTCGATATTCAATCGCAGAGCGTTGTAATGCCTTCAAAAATGAACACTAAACCTAATACAGATATAACAAAATTAGAAAGCAACCGCTCTTTTGAAGATGAAAACAAAGCACCTTACTAAGAATTTAGGATTTAGGATTTGCGATTTAAGGTTTTAATATTTGTTAATTATAATTTCCACGACATTTAGGTCGTGGATAATTTATTATATTTGTAAAATATTTATGTATCTGATGTTTAAAAGTATTTTCATATTTTTTATTATACTGTTTTTTGCAGTAAAAGTAAGTGCATCTTATATTTTAATTCCAATGGATGAAAATCAAAATAATCATCTGAAAGCTTATGGAATCACGTATTGGATGTTGCAAAACGGAATGGAAGTTCAATGGTTATTAAATTACCGTGGTGGTAGTTTTCTTGTCGAAAATCATAAAGAAATTCAAAACGAATGTGTTGTGCGTAATGTTTCTTATGAAATATTAGCAGATGTACAGGAATCACAAATACTTAACGAAATAGCTACTCCCGAAGTAAATATGGATGCAATAAAACTCGAAAAAGCACCAAAAGTTGCTGTTTATGCACCACCAAACAAACTTCCTTGGGACGATGCTGTTATGCTTGTACTTACTTATGCCGAAATTCCTTACGATATTGTTTATGATGAAGAAATTATCAGAGGCGATTTAAAAAAATATGATTGGCTTCATTTACATCACGAAGATTTTACAGGACAATATGGCAAATTTTGGGGAGCATATCAAAATGCACAATGGTATAAAGATGATGTTGCCAGAAACGAAGAAACAGCTAAAAAATTTGGGTTCTCGAAAGTTTCCGAACTTAAATTATTTGTTGCAAAATCAATAAAAGAATATGTGAGTAATGGTGGTTTTTTGTTTGCAATGTGTTCTGCAACAGATTCTTACGATATTGCTCTTGCTGCCGAAGGAGTTGATATTTGCGATTCGCCTTTTGATGGCGACCCTGCTAACCCAAATGCCCAAAAAAAATTAGATTTTAGTAAAACCTTTGCTTTTAAAGATTATACAATAAGTAAAAATCCGTATGAATACGAATTTTCAAATATTGATGTTTCAACAACACGCAAAATACCTAAAGAAAACGACTACTTTACTTTATTTGAATTTTCGGCAAAATGGGACCCTGTTCCTTCAATGTTATGTCAAAATCACGATAATATGATTAAAGGTTTTATGGGGCAAACTACTGCCTATAATAAAGATTTTATAAAATCGAATGTTTTAATAATGGGCGAAAACAAATCGGCAAACGAAGCCCGTTATATTCATGGTGAACTTGGTAAAGGTACATGGACTTTTTACGGAGGGCATGACCCCGAAGATTATCAGCATTATGTTTACGACCCTGCAACTAATCTCGATTTGTACCCAAATTCATCAGGATACAGATTAATTTTGAATAATGTTTTATTTCCTGCTGCTAAAAAGAAAAAACTTAAAACATAAAAAAGAAAGTTTGAAGTTTAGGGTTTAAGGTTTACAAAACAAGTTCCGAAGCTTTGGAACTATAATCAGTGAATAGTAAACCCGAAACTATAAACATGAAACCATAAACTATAAATTTATTAAATGAAAACTCTTGTTTTAATCCGTCACTCAAAAGCAGAAGATGAATATAACAACGACTTTGAACGTACATTAACATCAAGCGGAATTAAACTTGCACAAAAAATTGCAAACTCTATTCCGCTCCCATCATCAGAAAATATAAAATTTATATCGAGTGAGGCACCTCGTGCATTACAAACCGCCGAAATATTTTCAAAATATTTTAATTTGTTACCAGAAAATATTTGCACTCATACCTTTTTATATAATTACTATACATTTAAACAATTTGTAGAATTTTTAGAAACAAAATATTCCAACGAAAATAATATCTGGATTTTTGGTCATAACCCTATGTTAACCGAAATTGTATTTAATTTAAGCGATGGAAAAATTTATTCGTTCCCAAAATGTGCAGTCGCTTATTTTGAAATATCATCAGAAAATTGGAAATTTGCAAATAAATTAAATTCAGAACTTAAACTTTTTATTAACCCTAGTAAATTAAAAGATTGAGAAAACAAGATTGAAAAAGATTGAGAAGGCAAGATTGAAAAGATTGATGAAATTGAAAGCGATATCAATCCATTCAATCTATTCAATCATATCAATCATCTTCAATCTATTCAATTTGAGTTTTAATAAAAAAAACAGATGAAACATCCACGACTATATAAAGACACACAAGGGAATGATTATATTTAAAAAATATCGAACAAGGATTAGCGAATAATTGTTACACATCCTGACAGGTTACGAAGTTCCTGTCAGGTCGTGTATTTAAGAAATATAAGTAATTAATAATGAAACACTAACAAAAATATAAACACATGAAACATCCACGACTAAATAAAGACACACAAGGGAATGATTATAAATTAAAAAGTTTCAAGTTTCGGGTTTCAAGTTTCGGGTTTCGGGTTTTTACAACTTCAAACCAAAAACTTTAAACTACTATATATAAACCACTTAATAAAATATAAACAGATGAAACATCCACGACTATTTAAAGACACACAAGGGAATGATTATATTAGCGGTTGAGGTTAAGTGATGAGATTGAAAAAGATTGAGAAAACAAGATTGAGAAGAAGGACTGAAAGGATTGGAAAAACAAGATTGAATAGATTGAGAAGACAAGATTGGAGAACGTCTTCATCAATCCTATCAATCTTCTTCAATCTACATCAATCTACATCAATCTACATCAATCTGAAAAATATAATAAATTGAGTATCAATAAACTAAAAAATATAAACAGATGAAATGTAACATTATACCAAAAGAAATAAGCTGGCTTTCATTTAACGAAAGAGTTTTACAAGAAGCGTCAGACAACTCGAACCCATTATTCGAACGAATAAAATTTCTTGGAATTTATTCTAATAATTTGGATGAATTTTTTAGAGTTAGAGTTGCAACATTAAAACGCCTGAATCAGCTCGGTTCAAAAGCTAAAAAAATATTAGGTTACGAACCTTCAAATATTCTTAAAAAAATTCAGGAAACAGTTATTGATCAACAGTATTTTTTCGAAAAAACATATCGTTCAATACTTTCCGAATTATCAAAACATAATATTATTTTAGTAAACGAACAACATTTGAACGAAAAACATAAACAATTTGTACAAGAGTATTTTTTAAATAAACTCCGCCAGCATATTATGCCCGTAATGATTGACCAAATAAACGAATTTCCACCACTCGAAGACGATATGGTTTATCTCGCTGTTACCATTAAATTACAGGAAAAAAAATCGCGATATATAAATGCCCTTATAAAAATTCCATCTGATGTTCTTCAGCGATTTGTTATTTTACCCGAAAATAATAATAAAAAATATTTGATATTTATTGACGATATTATTCGGTTTGGCTTACCTAATATTTTTTATATGTTTAATTTTAAGGAAATTAACGCATATACTATAAAAGTTACCCGCGATGCCGAACTTGATATTACCGACGATATTTCGGAAAGTTATATTAACAATGTTGAACGTGGATTGCAAAAAAGAAAAGAAGGAGACCCTGTTCGTTTTATTTACGACGAAAATATGCCGTCATATTTGTTAAAACTTTTAATGAAAAAAATGAATTTACAAAACGATGACGCTATAATTCCCGGCGAGCGTTATCATAATTTTAAAGATTTGTTAGCACTTCCGGATTTTGGGATGAAAGAACTATCAAAAATTTCATATTCTCCATTGCAACATCCATTTATTGAACCCGGAAAATCAATAATACGAAGTATTGTAAAAAATGATATTTTACTCTATTTTCCATATTATTCGTTTAATTATTTCATTAATCTACTTAGAGAAGCATCAATCGACCCAAAAGTAAAATCAATAAAAGTTACTCTTTATCGTCTTGCTAATAACTCAAATGTTGTTAGTGCATTAATAAATGCAGTGCGTAATGGTAAACACGTAACCGCTTTACTCGAACTGCAAGCCCGTTTTGATGAAGAAGCTAACATTAAGTACGGAAGTGAACTTCGCGAAGAAGGTGTAAAGGTTCTTTATGGAGTACCCGGTTTAAAAGTTCATGCCAAATTATGTCTTATTGAGCGAACCGAAGGAAGAAATAATGAATATATTGCATGTGTTGGTACTGGTAATTTTAACGAATCAACTGCAAAACTATATATTGACACAATGTTAATGACTGCCGACAGAAAAATAACTAAAGAAGTAATTAAAGTTTTTGAATTTTTTACCCGAACTTATCAAAAAGAACAGTTTTATCATTTGTTTGTTTCGCCCTTTAATGCAAGACAAAAACTTAACAAACTTATTGTTACTGAAATAGAAAATACTAAAAAAGGTGTTCCTGCTTATATTCATTTAAAATTAAATAATTTAGTTGATAATGAAATCATTGCTCTGCTTTATAAAGCCGAAAAAGCTGGTGTCGTAATAAAACTAAATATCAGAGGAATGTTTTCAATGAAAATTGATAGCAATTCTAAAATTGAAGCTATTGGAATTGTTGATAATTACTTAGAACATAGCCGCTTTTTTATATTTTGTAATGGAGGCGACGAAAAATATTTCCTTTCATCTGCCGATTTAATGACACGTAATATTGACCGCCGGGTTGAAGTTGTTTGTCCAGTTTACAGTAAACAAATTCAACAGCAAATCAGGTTAATTTTTGATACAAGTTTTAAAGAAAATGTAAAAGCCAGGATTTTAGACGAAAAATTGTTGAATAATTTTAAGAAAATTCACAAGAGAGATAAAATTTTCAGGTCGCAGGTTATGCTTTATCAAGCGTTAGACGAATTTCATAAAACGATAAACAGTAAATGCTAAATTCAAGACAAGGTTGAGAAGACAAGATTGGGAAGAAAAGATTGATAGGATTGATTATATTTGAGGTTGAGGTTGAGGTTGAGGTTGAGGTTGAGGTTGAGGTTGAGGTTGAGGTTGAGGTTGAGGTTGAGGTTGAGGTTGAGGTTGAGGTTGAGGAAACAAGATTGAGAAGAAAAGATTGATAGGATTGAGAAAAACCAGTGAACAATGAACATTTTTAAACTTTTTTAAACTTTTTTGAACATAGAACAATATTTTATTCGTATATTCGTATAATTCGTATTTCGTAAAGAACAATAAACTTTTTTAAACTTTTTTTATAATTCCCCCAAATACATTTTTATAGTTTTTTCTAATCCATAATACAAAGCATCGCATATAAGTGCATGCCCGATAGAAACTTCAAGTAAATTGGGAATTTTGTTATTAAAATATTTTAAATTAATTAAACTTAAATCGTGTCCGGCATTTAAACCCAAACCGAGCTTGTTTGCATAATTTGCAGCAATAACAAATGGCTTTATTGCGTTTTCTTTATTCAATAAATAATTTGTAGCGTAGGGTTCGGTATAAAGTTCTATCCTGTCGGTATTTATTAGTTTTGCATATTCAATATTTTGCAAATTAGTATCAACAAAAATTGAAGTTCTTATTCCATTTTTTTGGAATTCTGAAATAATTTCAGTTAAAAATTCTTTATTTTTTTTAGTATCCCAACCCGAATTTGATGTAATGGCATCGTGGGCATCGGGAACTAAAGTTACCTGAGCAGGATTTACTTCAATTACCATTTTAATAAAATATTTGCTTGGATAACCCTCAATATTAAATTCAGTTTTAATATTTTCTTTTAATAAATAAACATCGCTGATTCTTATGTGACGCTCATCGGGGCGTGGATGAACAGTTATTCCCTGAGCTCCAAAATTTTCGCAATCTAAAGCAACTTTTAGCACATCGGGATTATTTCCACCTCTAGCATTTCGTATTGTTGCAATTTTATTTATATTTACGCTCAATCTTGCCATGGTTTTTTTTGCAAAGTTATTTATTAACATTATAGAAAAAAATCATAAATTATTTTTTTAACTCTGCGAGCTTAATACTTTGCGAGCATTGCGTCTTTACGGGAAATAATTTTTACAGGAAATATTGTATGAGTTTAACGAAAAATCATATTAACTTTGACAAGATTAGTTATTAAAATATTATGAATGCAAAAAATTTGATTTCCGATGTAGTGCCAGCTTTAAAAACCTCCGATACAGGTGGTCATGCTTTAAATTGGATGGAAATATTCAGAATATCGCACTTGCCGATCGTTAATAACAAAGAGTTTTTGGGATTAATTTCCGATACAGATATTTACGACTTAAATATGCCCGATGAGCCAATTGGCAACCATAAACTTTCATTATTTAGTCCTTTTGTTACCGAAGAACAACATATTTACGAAGTAATTGAGTTAGTTGCACAACACAAACTTACCGTTATTCCAGTACTCAACAACAAGAAAGAATATCTGGGACTTATAACTTTGCATGATTTGTTACAGGGCTTTGCTAAATTAACCGCCGTTGATAAACATGGTGCAATAATTATTTTAGAGTTAAATGTTAATGATTATTCGTTGTCCGAAATATCGCAGATTGTTGAAAGTGAGAATTGTAAAATATTAAGTTTGTATGTTTCAGATTCCGAAAATTCAATGAAAATTAATGTAACAATTAAACTAAATACTAACGACGCATCAAGAATTTTACAATCTTTTTACAGGTATAATTATATTGTACAAGCTTCGTATATGGAAGATAACGATTTAAATAATTTATATCAGAATCGGTTTGACGAATTTATGCGTTTTTTGAACATCTGAACAATGCGTCTTTTAATTTTACTTTTGTTACCAATATTTACTTTTTCGCAAACATATAAATCCGATAGTTATCGGATTTGCAAAATAGCTCTTTCGGGAAATAAAAAAACTCATCCAAAAATTATTTTTCGCGAATTGCCTTTTAAAGTTGGAGATACACTTAAATCTGAAAACATTACTGAACAGTTAAAAATTGCAAAAGAAAATATTTTAAACACTTCTCTTTTTAATTTTGCCGATATTGATACATTTGAAACAAGAAATGACTCAATAAAAATATCTATTAAATTAGTTGAAAGATGGTACTTGTGGCCCATTCCTATATTTGAACAAGCTTCAAGAAATTTTAATTCGTGGTTTTATGACAGAGATTTTGATAAAATAAATTATGGGCTTTTTTTGGCTCAGCAAAATTTTAGAGGCAGAAATGAACTTTTGCGAATTGTTTTTAGAAGAGGATTTCGCGAACAATATGGGTTTGCATATTCTATTCCTGGAATTGGGGAAAAACAAAAGTTGGGAGTTGAAGTTAAATTTTTATATTACAAGCAACGAAAACTTGCATTTTCAACTTTCGAAAACCGTCCGGTTTATTTTTATACCGATAATTATAACTATCAAAATTCTTCGTCAACAATAAGTTTTACTTATCGTCCCGAAATTTATAATAAACATAATTTAGAAATTGCATATAATAATTATTTTATTACCGATACTTTGTTTAAAGTAAATCCGCAATTCATCTGGGATAACAAAAATAAAACTCAATTTATGTTTATGTCTTATGCGTTTACACGCGACAAAAGAAACTCGAATTATTATCCCTTAAAAGGATATTATACTTCAATATTTTTGTCGAAAACAGGTTTTGGTATTTTGCCTGATGAAATTAACTATTATACAGTTAATGTAAAAGCAAGCAAATATTTTCAACTTTCCGAAAGATTTTTTCTCTCTACAGCCGCTCAAGCCGAATATTCAAATTTAAAAGATTATACTTACTTGTTTTCACACGCTTTTGGATATAGTAATTTTACTAAAGGAATGGAACTTTATGTTATTGATGGAAATGGTTTTGTATTATCTAGCAATTCATTCAGATACCAATTAATTAAACCGCATATCTGGCATATTAAAAAAATAAAAGCCGAAAAATTTACTAAATTTCATTTTGCATTTTATACAAGTTTCAACTTTGATGCTGGCTATGTAGTAAACAATTTGAATATAAATATGCCTCATTCAAATGAATTATTGTATGGTTACGGTATTGGAATTGACTTTGTTACATATTACGATATTGTTTTGCGGTTCGAATATTCATTTAATAAATTTGGAGAAAAAGGTTTATTTTTGCATTTTAACGCACCATTTTAAATTTACAAAAATGATTAAAAAAATTGCTCTGTTTGGTAATAAAATAAAACCCGAATTTTTCGGGTATTTTTTAATTTTATGCAACAAATTAATTGAAGAAAAAGTCGAAATATATATTTACAAAACGTTTTTAGAAAATATTGATGAAGAATTTTCAAAAATACTTAATGTAAATGGGACTTATACATGTTTTTACGATTTAAATCCCGATATTGATTTAATGATTTGTGTTGGTGGCGATGGAACTTTTCTTGAAGCTGTAACTATTGTCAGAACATTAAACATACCAATAGTTGGAATTAATAGTGGACGGCTCGGCTTTTTAACTAATATTTCGAAAAATGAAATAGAAGCTTCAATAAATTCAATTTTTGAAGGAAATTATAATATCGAATCCCGTTATTTATTGGAACTAACAAGCCCGTCACCTTTATTTCCCGATTTTAATTTTGCACTTAACGATATAACTGTACATAAGTTAGATACTTCTTCAATGATTGAAATAAATGCCTCGTTAAATGAAAATTTTCTGAACTGTTATCGTGCAGATGGATTAATTGTTTCTACTTCAACCGGTTCAACTGCCTATTCGTTAAGTGTTGGTGGTCCAATTTTATTGCCCGATGCTAATGGTTTTGTTATTAGCCCAATAGCACCTCACAACTTAAATGCCCGCCCAATGGTTATTCCCGATAATTACATTATAAAACTTACTATTCAAAGTCGTACCGAAAATTGTCTTATATCTCTCGACCATCGTTCAATAGCGATAGATTCATCAGCCGAATTAACTATTAAAAAATCAAGTTTCTCTATTAAAATTCTGCAATGTCCTGATAATAATTTTTTTTCTACTTTAAGGCAAAAATTAATGTGGGGCGTAGATGCCAGAAATTAAAATACTTACATAATTTTACTAGTTATGTTTTGCAATTTGTTTGTTAAATAATCATATTTATATTTGTATTGAAATAAATTATTTATAATTTTGAATTTTTTAAAAATTATTATTTTAAAAAAAGAATGAGAGTATTATTCATCATATCTATGCTTATAATTTATTGTAATTCAGCTTTTTCACAAGCAACATCAAGGTGGAAACGTATGCGTTATGAAGCTTTTTTTGGATTAGGAGCTACAAACTTTTTGGGCGAATTAGGCGGAGCAAACCAGGTGGGTACAAACTTTCTTAAAGACCTCGAATTTTCTATGACACGTCCATTAATAAGTTTGGGGTTAAGATACAGAATAACCGAAAATTTTGCTGATAAAACAATGTTTAGCTATGGTTTTCTTCGTGGCGACGATAAATTAACAGATGAACTTTACCGTTCGTATCGGAATTTGAATTTTAAATCACCAATTATTGAATTTTCTACTCAATTCGAATACTCAATAATTCGCGAAAAACAAGGACATCGCTATAATTTAAGAAGAGTTAGAGGTATTAAAGGTTTTAAAACAAACACATACTTCTTTATAGGAGTTGGAGGTTTTTATTATAATCCTAAAGGAAAAATTGGAAGTTCTTGGCATGCTTTACAACCATTAGGTACCGAAGGTCAAGGACTTGTCCCAACCCGAAAAAAATATTCTCGGTTTTCAGTTGCTATTCCTTATGGGATTGGTTTTAAGTATGGCTTAAACCGCCGTTGGAATGTTGGCTTGGAATTTGGTGTTCGCAAAACTTTTACCGATTATATTGACGATGTTAGCACTACTTATTTTGATAATACAATGATAAAAGACGCAAAAGGCGATGTCGCCGCTTATTTAGCCGACCCGTCTGATGGCACAAATTCAGGTTGGACAGCAGCATACCAACAAAGAGGTGATGCTAAAGATAAAGATTCTTATATGTTTATGCTTATTAATGTATCAGTAAAACTATATACAACAAGGCAGGGAATGCCTAAATTCAGATAATAATGAAATTTAAAATATTATATATTTTTCTATTGCTTATTGTTTTAATGCCTGTTATTACAAATGCTCAGCGATGGAAACGTACAAGATACGAAGTACTCGGAGGCATTGGACCATCTAATTTCTTCGGAGACCTTGGTGGTGCAAATAAAGATGGTACTCATTTTATGAGCGATATAGATATGAAAGCAACTCGTTATCACATAGTTGCGGGCATTAGATATAAAGTTCAGGAAAAAATGGCTTTAAAGCTTAATCTTATTTATGGACGTATTTATGGAAGTGATATTTTTACCGAAGCTCCCGGTCGCGCTAATAGAAATGTTACTTTTTCTTCAGGGTTATTTGAACCAAGTTTGCAATTCGAATATTCTATATTAAAAGAAAGATTAGGAACAAGATATACTTTCCGAAATATTCAGCGTTTTAAATTTACTTATGTAAATACTTATGTCTTTTTAGGTTTTGGTGGTGTTTTATTTAACCCAAAAATAAATCACATTGTAAAATCAAACAAAAATCAGCCATTTCATCGTTTTAATATGGTTTTTCCTATTGGACTGGGCTTTAAATACGCAATGAACAGAAGAACAACATTAGGTTTTGAATTTGGACAACGTTATACCACAACTGATTACCTCGACGGACATTCAGATACACATTCTAAAGCAAGAGATTCATACGCTTTTTTAACAATTAACGTTACTTATAAATTAAAGACCGCACGAAGCGGTTTACCAAAATTCTAATTATTTTAGAAATATTATGTTAGTTAAACGAACAATTATTATTTGTGCTTTGTTCGGTTCAGTTTATACTGTAACTGCTCAAAAAAACCTTGATTTTGGTTTGTTTGGCGGAACTTCTTATTATTTAGGCGATTTAAATGCCTCCCAACAATTTTATTATGCTCACTATGCTTATGGCGGATTAATGAGATATAATTTGAATTCCCGATGGGCTTTAAGAGCCAGCATTTATGGCGGTGGGCTTTCGGGCGATGATTTAGATTTTAAATATAAATACCAGCAATATAGAAAATTTTCTTTTAATACTCCTGTTGTTGAAACAACTGGTCAAATTGAATTAAACTTTTTGCCTTATAGAATTGGCGATAAAAAAAATAATTTTACTCCTTATGTTAATATTGGAGGAACTTTTTTTATAGCTCCTTATGCTCTACAACCATATCAGCCCGCTATTCCTTTTGGTGTTGGTTTCAAATTTAATTTTATGCCACGTATTGGAATGGGTATTGAATGGACTTTCAGAAAAACATTTACAGATGGTATTGATAGAGTTGTGTGGTACAGGAATATGCCTACAACTTCTGTAGAAAATAGCTACTTGCTTGATAAACAAACCGGGTATTTTCATCAGCGCGATTGGTATTCGTTTTTCGGATTATTTGTTACTTATCAATTTAAATCATCTGGTGTCCCTTGCAACGCATACCATTAAATGAATTACAAAGAACATATAGATATAAAAAAATTACCACGCCACGTTGCTATTATTATGGATGGCAATGGCAGATGGGCTAAAAAGAAAGGCGGTATCCGTATTTTTGGGCATCAAAACGGAGTTAAAGCTGTAACTGATGTAGTTGAAGCATCGGCTGAATTAGGAATTAAATATTTAACACTTTATGCATTTTCTACAGAGAATTGGAATCGCCCCAAAGTTGAAGTTGATGCACTTATGGGTTTGTTGATTTCTACAATTCACAAAGAACTTAACACTTTAACTAAAAACAATATCAGACTTCTTGCAATTGGTAACATTTTACAATTACCAAATAATGTTAGAAAAGAATTACAGAAAACTATTGATATTACATCAAAAAATACCGGACTTACTTTAGTTTTAGCACTTAGCTATAGTTCACGTTGGGAAATAAATAATGCTGTTAAAAACATTGCAAAAGATGTTAAAAATAATATTTTAAATCCCGATGAAATTGATGAAATTACTTTTAATAAATATCTTACAACAAGCGAAATTCCCGACCCGGAACTATTAATTCGTACAAGTGGCGAATATAGAATCAGTAATTTTTTACTTTATCAATTAGCATACACCGAATTGTATTTTACCGATACACTTTGGCCCGATTTTACTAAAGAAGATTTTTATAAAGCAATTAACGATTATCAAAAAAGAGAAAGACGGTTTGGATTAATTAGTGAGCAAATTAAAAATCAACAGTAACAATGGTAAAAATTTATATATATATAATTTTTTTTATAAGTTTATTTTTTACTAATAAAATCACTTTCGGGCAAATTGCTTTTTCAGATAGTATTAGCATTGATTATAAGTTACCAAAAACATACGAACTTGGTGGAATAACTATAAGCGGGTTAAAATATTTAGACGAAAGCATACTAATTAATATAACTGGTTTGCAAGTTGGTGATACTATCAATGTTCCGGGCGAAGAAGTAACAAATGCAGTTAAAAAACTTTGGGACCAGGGACTTTTTTCTGAAATAAAAATTGATATTGCAAAGATTGTAAATAAAACAGTTTTTCTTGAAATTTATCTTCAGGAAAAACCACGGTTAAGTAAATTTTCATTTACCGGAATATCAAAAAGTGATGCTGACGATTTACGCGAAAAAATAAAACTTGTAAAAGGCAATCAGGTAAATGATAACATATTACTTAATGCTAAAAACATTATCAGAAATTTTTATATCGAAAAAGGTTTTTATAATACTCTAGTTAACATAAAGCAAAAAGACGACACTACAATAGCAAATCATGTAATATTGTACATTGATATAACAAAGAATGATAGAGTAAAAATCAGTAACATTCAAATAATAGGCAGCGATATTGTTAAAGAAAAAAAATTAGCAAATAACGAAAACACATCACTTAAAAAAAATAAATTTTTGTTTTTTAAAACTTCCGGTAATGTTAAGTTACGTTCTGCAATGAAAGACACAAAAATTAAACATTGGTATCGTTTATTTAAAAACTCAAGATATATTGAAGCTAAATACCAGGATGATAAGAAAAAAGTTATTGATAAACTTAACGAACATGGTTATAGAGATGCCGTTATTACTAAAGACTCTGTTTACACTACTGGAAGAAAAACTTTAGGTGTTAAAATTTGGTTAGAACATGGAACTAAATATTATTTTAGAAATATTACATGGGTTGGTAATACTAAGTACAATTCTGATACTTTAACCCAGTTTTTAGGAATTAAAAGTGGTGATATTTACGACCAATCAATACTCGAACAAAGATTATTTGTTGACCAAAACAGTTTAAGTTCGTTATATCTTGATAATGGTTACTTGTTTTTTTCTATTACTCCAGTAGAAACACAAATAATTAACGATTCTATAGATTTAGAGTTACGAGTTTACGAAGGGAAACAAGCTACAATTAACAGAATTACTATTACAGGCAATACAAAAACCAATGAACATGTTATTCGTCGCGAAATTTTTACAAAACCTGGTGAATTATTTAGCAGAGCCGACATTATACGTACACAGCGTGAATTGGCAACTTTAGGTTATTTTGACCCTGAAAAAATGGACGTAAAACCTTCACCTAATCCTTCTGATGGTACTGTTGATATTGAGTATGTTGTTGAAGAAAAACCATCCGACCAGATTGAACTTTCGGGTGGCTGGGGAGCAAGAATGGTTGTTGGTACACTTGGAGTAACTTTTAATAATTTTAGTGCAAAAAACTTTTTTAAAAAAGAAGCATGGCAACCACTTCCTTCGGGTGATGGACAACGGTTAAGCGTTAGAGCACAAACAAATGGAATTTATTATCAGGCATATTCTGCATCTTTTGTTGAACCATGGTTAGGCGGAAAAAAACCACATTCTTTATCATTATCTACTTATTATACTGTTCAATCTAATGGTTTAAAAAAAAGTGATGATAAACGACAAGCTATGGATATTTTTGGTGTTTCTATAGGGTTTGGAAGACGATTAAAATGGCCCGATGACTATTTTTCACTATTCAACGAACTTAGTTTTCAAAACTATATACTTAAAAATTATAGTTACGGCTCTTTATTCTCTTTCTCCGATGGTAATTCACGAAATATTAGCTTTAGAACAACTTTTAATAGAAGCTCAATTGACCAGCCTATTTATCCTCGTAAAGGTTCTTTAGTATCTTTATCTTTACAGTTAACTCCTCCCTACTCGTTGTTAAGCGGAAGAGATTATATAAATATGACTGATAAAGAGAAGTATAAATGGATTGAATATCATAAATGGACATTTAATTCAAATTATATTACAAAATTGGCAGGAGATTTGGTATTAAGTACAAAAGTTGAATTTGGGTTTTTAGGAATTTATAATAAAGATTACGGACCTTCACCTTTTGAAGGATATAATATGGGAGGCGATGGATTAGTATCATATAATTTGTACGGAAAAGAAACAATATCACTACGTGGTTATGGCAATGGTTCAATATCGCCGCTTAACGGAGGTAATATTTATGATAAATTTTCATTCGAAGTTCGTTATCCTTTATCATTAAACCCAAATGCTACATTATATTTACTTACATTTGCCGAAGGTGGAAATAGCTGGAATAAGTTCGAAGAATTTAAACCTTTTGATGTTAAACGCTCAGCAGGAGTTGGAATTAGAATTTTTTTGCCTATGTTTGGTAAATTGGGCGTTGATTGGGGTTATGGTTTTGACGAAGCTGCAAGACCAGGTGAAAACAAAAGTCAGTTTCATTTTATTATCGGACAAAATTTTTAAATAATATTAACTAATAAAATATGTCAATTATGAAAAAGTTTTTTTTAATTATTATGGTAAGCACATTAGGAATATATGCTTCCATTGCACAGTCGCAAAAATTAGGTTATGTTGATACTGATTATATTTTAAAAAATATACCATCGTATCAGGCAGCACAAGCTCAGTTAGATAAAATATCGGTTGACTGGCAAAAAGAAATTGAGACAATTTATACACAAATAGATAAGATGTATAAAGATTTTCAAGCCGAAAAAGTTCTTTTAACAGAAGAAATGAGGAATAAACGAGAAAACGATATTGTTGCTAAAGAAAAAGAAGCAAAAGACCTTCAGAAAAAATATTTTGGTAAAGAAGGCGATTTGTATAAAAAACGTCAGGAACTTGTAAAACCAATTCAGGATGAAGTGTTTAATGCAGTTAAAGATATTGCAAGTGAAGGAAATTATGCGATAATTTTTGATACAGCAGGAAGTTTAAATATGCTTTATACCGACCCAAAACTCGATAAAAGTGATGAAGTTTTAAAAAAGTTGGGTTATAAAAATTAATGTAACTATTCATAAGCACTAAGTACCAATCATAAAGAAAGTGTTACTAATTTCACGAATTAAAAATTAAAAAAAAACGTAACTATCAGTATGCGTAAAAATTGTCACGCAAAGTCGCAAAGTTCGAAATTCACCCCGTTATATAATTCCTATAGAAATGTGGTATGAAAATAAAAATTGGTATCCAACAGGGTTAATATAGAAAATTATAATAAGTAAAAAGAAAAAATGACTATGAGATTTTATGGTTTGAATAGTAAACACGCTGTAAGCACGCAATGAAAAAAATCATTAATGATTTTTTTTAACTTTGCGGGCATAAAACTTTGCGGGCATTGCGAGCTTTGCGTGACATAATATTTGAGAGAAGAACTTGTATGTTAAATAAAAAATCAAATTAACTTTGACTCTGATTAGTTACAAAAAAACAAATTCGTGAACTTAGCGAAGCGATTTCACGAACACTGATAAAATAAAAAAAAAGTGAGTAAATTCGTGGCAATTTTTTTTCTGCAGAGTAATTTCAAATTAATTTATATATTTGCACAAAAATTAAAATAATAATAATTTATAATTATGAAAAAATTAGGATTAACAGTATTAATTGCACTTTTTCTTTATAGTGCTTCGGGCTTTTCGCAAGCTAAATTAAAGTTTGGACATTTAAATTCAAACGACTTATTTGCTTTGATGCCAGAAAGAGATGTTGCTCAAAAAACTTTACAGGATTATTCTAAACAATTAGAAGATCAGTTAGTAGCAATGCAAGATGAACTCGAAAAAAAATATACCGATTATCAGGCAAATCAAGCTACTTTAACTGATGTTGTTAAAAAAACAAAGGAAGAAGAGTTAACAGCCATGCAACAGCGTATTCAAACTTTTCAAACAAATGCACAGCAGGAACTACAAAAAAAAGAATCGGAATTGTTAAAACCAATTATTGAGAAAGCAAAAAAAGCTATCGAAGATGTATCAAAAGAAAATGGTTATACTTATGTTTTTGATACTGGTACCGGTACGCTTTTGTATTGGCCAAAAGATGCTGATGATATAATTTCATTAGTAAAAACAAAATTGGGAATAAAATAATTTAGTTTCTGGTTTATAGTTTCTGGTTATTGGTTTAATAACGAACTACATAATCATAAAAAACCCACCATCAAATTTTTGATGGTGGGTTTTTTTTAATACTTTTTTATCAATTATTTTTTTAATTGTTTTTTCTTTTTAGGAAATTTAACTGCCGCTTGTGCTGCTGCAAGACGTGCAATTGGAACTCTAAAAGGAGAACAGCTTACATAGCTTAATCCTAAATTATGACAGAACTCAATAGAATTAGGTTCACCACCATGTTCGCCACAAATTCCAAGTTTAATATCTTTACGAGTTGAGCGACCTTTTTCGCAAGCTATTTTCATCAGTTCGCCAACGCTATCGCGGTCAATCTGCTGAAAAGGGTCAATTGGTAAAATTTTCTTTTCTATGTATTCTGGTAGAAATCCGGCTATATCATCGCGCGAAAAACCATAAGTCATTTGTGTTAAGTCATTTGTTCCAAATGAGAAAAAATGTGCATACTCGGCAATTTTATCAGCAGTTAATGCAGCTCTTGGAATTTCAATCATTGTACCTATTAAATGTGGAATTTCTTTTACTTTAAATTTTTTGCAAACTTCGTTGTAAATTTTTGTTATAAGTTCGTACTGGTGTTTTAATTCAGTGAAAACGCAAGTTACAGGAATCATTATTTCCGGGAACGGGTGTTTTTTAGCTTTAATTAATTCAACGGTTGCTTCAAAAATTGCTCTAACCTGCATTTCGGTAATTTCCGGATATGTTATTCCTAAACGAACTCCACGATGTCCCATCATTGGATTGTTTTCGTGTAATGCGTTTGCTCTTTCGTTAAATTCTTTTTCCGATATTTTTAAACTCTTTGCTAATTTTGCACATCCGGCAGGGTTTTTTGGAACAAATTCATGAAGTGGTGGATCTAATGTGCGAAATGTTACAGGATAACTATCCATTGCAATTAGAGTAGCTTTAATATCATCTTTAACAAAGGGAAAAAGTTCATTAAGGGCTGCTCTTCTTTCCTTTTCAGTTTTCGAAACTATCATTTTACGAAGTAAGAATAATGGTTTGTCTGAATTTTTACCATAAAACATGTGTTCGGTTCTAAATAGTCCTATTCCTTCGGCACCAAATGCACGGGCTTTTGCTGCATCTTCTGGAGTTTCGGCATTTGTTCTGATTTTAAGGGTGCGTACTTCGTCGCAAATTTTCATAAAAGCTGTAAAGTCTTTATTTTCTTCGGCAGCTTTTATCATTGGTAATTGTCCAATATATGCAATACCTTTTGAGCCGTTTAGAGTAATCCAATCTCCTTCTTTTAATTTTGTTCCGTTTGAAGCAATTACAGTTTTGTTTTTAACATCAATCGAAATATTTCCTGCACCAACAATACAGCATTTACCCCAACCACGTGCAACTAATGCGGCATGACTTGTCATCCCTCCTCTTTCTGTAAGAATTGCTTCTGCGGCTCTCATTCCGTCAATATCTTCGGGATTTGTTTCTTCTCTTACTAATATTACTTTTTCGCCTTTTTTTGTCCAAGCTACTGCGTCAACTGAATTGAAAACAACTTTACCAGTTGCACCACCAGGCCCCGCTGGTAATCCCTTGCCAATTACTTTTGCAGTTTTTTCGGCTTTAGGGTCAATAATCGGGTGAAGTAATTCGTCTAATTGCGATGGTGTAACACGTGTAACAACTTCTTGTTTGGTAATTCTTTTTTCTTTGTACATGTCTAAAGCCATTTTAACTGCTGCCGGTCCGTTTCGTTTTCCAACCCTGCACTGTAACATATAAAGATTTCCATCTTGAATTGTAAATTCAATATCAAGCATATCGCGGTAATGTTTCTCGAGATTTTGCTGAATGTTATTCAAATCTTTATAAACTTTTGGCATTCCTTTTTCTAAAGAAACTAAATGTTTTGTGTGGTCCGTTTTTCCAACTTCGTTAATTGGGTTTGGAGTGCGAATACCGGCAACAACATCTTCTCCTTGTGCATTAGCGAGCCATTCGCCGTAAAAATAATTTTCGCCGGTAGCTGGATTTCTTGTAAAAGCTACACCAGTAGCTGAAGATTCGCCCATATTTCCAAAAACCATTGATTGAACACTAACTGCTGTTCCCCATGAATCTGGAATTCCTTCAATTTTACGATAAGAAATTGCTCTTCTGCCATTCCAACTTTGGAATACTGCAGCAATTGCACCCCACAATTGGTCTTTAACATCTTCAGGAAAAGGTTTTCCCAAAACTTCTTGTACTTTCTTTTTATAGATAACAATAAGCTCTTTTAAATCTTCGGCTGAAAGTTTAGTTTCACTATCAACTTTTTTCTTTTTCATCATTGCCGACATTTCATGTTCTAATTGTTGGCGAACACCTTTACTTTCGGCAGGTTCAATTCCTGCTGCTTTTTCCATAACAACGTCTGCATACATTTGAATAAGACGACGTTGTGAGTCGTAAACAAAACGTGGGTTTTTAGTTTTTTTAATTAGTCCTTCGCGTGTTATATCGTTTAGTCCTACATTTAATACAGTGTCCATCATTCCAGGCATTGAACTTCTGGCACCAGAACGAACCGAAACAAGCAGTGGATTGTTTTTGTCGCCAAATGTCATTCCCATTAATTTTTCAACTTTTTGATGTGCTATTTCAACTTGCGAAATTAATTCTTTTGGATACTTTTTATTGTTTTCGTAATAAGCTGTACAAACTTCGGTAGTAATTGTAAAACCAGCAGGAACAGGTAATCCAATGTTAACCATTTCGGCTAAATTTGCACCTTTTCCGCCTAAAAGATTTTTCATGTCGGCTTTGCCATCTGCTTTTCCACCGCCAAAGAAGTAAACATATTTATTTTCTTTTGTTTTTGATAATGTTTTTTTTGTAGTTTTTGCCATAAATAAAAATTTGTTTGTATTGATATTTTGAATTTTTAAAACCTGTCAAAATTGCAAAAAAAATTTATACATCTGAAATTTTTTTTATGAAATAATTATTTACGATAACAATATAAATAATTTTTAATAAAACGTCCTCGTTGCAATCTATGACGATGTAAGTTATTTACGTGGATGAAACCTTAAAATCGTATCTTTTAAATATTCACGGTCTAAATGCGTATAAATTTCAGTAGTAATAATTGATTCATGTCCAAGCATTTCCTGAACTGCACGTAAATCGGCACCGCCTTCTACTAAATGAGTTGCAAATGAGTGTCGGAAAGTGTGTGGACTAATATTTTTTTTCAATCCAATAATTTTTGCGAGTCCTTTAATAATAGTAAATATCATTACTCTTGTAAGTTTTTTACCGCGCCTGTTTAGGAAAACATAATTCTCAAATCCTTTCTGAATTTTTTGATGATTTCTTGATTTTTCGAAATAAAATTTAATTTCGTTTCTGGCTTTTTTGCTTATAGGAACTAATCTTTCCTTATTTCCTTTGCCAATTACTTTAATAAATTCTTCATCGAAATATAAATTTGAAATTTTTAACTCGATTAGTTCCGAAACACGTAAACCACAACTGTAAAGAGTTTCAATAATTGCTTTATTTCTGTGTCCTTCTGTTTTGCTTAAATCAATTGCCGAAATAAGCTCATCAATTTCTTCGATATTTAAAACTGTTGGAAGTTTTCGGCCTAAACGGGGCATTTCCAAAAGTGCAGTTGGGTCAACATCAATAAACTCGCTTAAAATTAAAAATTTATAAAAAGCTCTTATTCCCGAAATCATTCTTGCTTGTGAACGGGGATTAATGCCAATTTCGTTTACCCGGTTAATAAATTTTTCGAGTAATTTTAAGTCTATATCTTCAGGGTTTTTATTTAATGAATTATCTATAAGAAAATTTACAAGATGCTGGATATCTCTTTCGTAAGCAAGAATTGAGTTTTCGGAAAGTGATTTTTCCAACTTTAAATATTCTCTAAATTCTTTTTGGGCAATTAACCAGTTCACTTTTTTATTATAATATTGTGCGAATTTCAGAAAAATTAACGAAATTTGAACAAACATTTGAAAATATGAAGTTAGTAATTATTAATGGTCCAAATTTGAATTTACTTGGTAAACGCGAACCAGAAATTTATGGTAAAAAATCTTTTAAAGAATTTTTAAGTGATATAAAAAAACAATTTACTCAAATTGAAATAGAATATTATCAGAGTAATGTTGAAGGAGAAATTATTAACAAATTGCACGAAAAAGGATTTAGTTGCGATGGAATAATTTTGAATGCCGGTGGATATTCTCATACTTCGGTTGCCATTGCCGATGCAGTTGCTTCAATACCATGTAAAGTAATTGAAGTTCATTTATCAAATATTTTTGCACGGGAAGATTTTCGTCATTTTTCGATAGTAGGGAGCAAATGCTGGGGTTCTATAAGTGGCTTTGGATTATATTCTTATACACTTGCAATAAAAGCTTTAACCAAATGAAAAATGTAACTATCCAGTATCCATAAGAATTATCACGCAAAGGTGCAAAGAACGCAATGAAAATAGAAAAAGAAATATAGTAACAAAAATATGATTATGAGAAGCTTATGGTTTAAGTTATAATCACAATTTAAGCACGCAATTAAAAAATCATAAATGATTTTTTTAACTCTGCGAGCTTAAAACTTTGCGAGCATTGCGTCTTTGCGTGACAAAATGAATTTAACAAAAAAACATTAACTTTGACTCTGATTAGTTACAAAATATTTTTTAAAAATAATTATTTTTATCTTTATATAAAAAATTTTCAACTATGGCTAAACAAAAAAAATCAAAAAAAGAAAAACCTCTAAAGCAGGTTAAACGCACAAAAGAAGGCGATATTACTGTAAAAACAAAAGAAAAAATCAAGAAAAAAGATTTTGAAGAAATTCTCGAAACTCTTGATATTGAACTTGTTAAATTACAGGAATGGGTTAAACAAAAGAAATTAAAAGTAGTAGTGTTATTTGAAGGTCGCGATGCTGCCGGTAAAGGCGGAGTAATAAAAACAATTTCTCAATGTTTAAATCCACGTGTATGCCGTATTGTGGCATTAGGTATTCCTACTGAAAAGGAAAAAGGTCAATGGTATTTTCAAAGATATGCTTCGCATCTTCCAGCTAGTGGCGAAATTGTTTTATTCGATAGAAGCTGGTATAATAGAGCTGGAGTAGAGCATGTTATGGAATATTGCACAAAAGAAGAATATGAAGAGTTTTTACGTTCTTGTCCCGAGTTTGAAAGAATGTTAATTCGTTCGGGAATTATTTTGATAAAATATTGGTTCTCTGTCAGCAATAAAGAGCAAGAAACACGGTTTCAGGAAAGAATTCAAAACCCGTTAAAACGATGGAAAATTAGTCCGATGGATGTTGAATCACGCAGCAAATGGGTAGAATATTCACATGCAAAAGATAATATGTTTGCTTATACCGATATTAAGCAATCGCCATGGTATGTGGTTGAAGCTGATGATAAACGACGTGCAAGATTAAATTGCATTAATCATTTGTTATCGCTTATACCATATAAAGATTTAACGCCAAAACCCTTTAAACTTCCAGAGAGAAAATCGGACGAGCATTATGTAAGACCACCGAAGCAGGAACAAACATTTGTTCCGCAGAAGTATTAATTAAAAGTGACTTTCTTTTATGAGATTTTTTTCCATTTCATCTGGTATTTTTTTCGTTTTATCGGAAAATGATTTTATTCTTATAACTCATGTTACGCAAGTAAGAAATTTGTCTCGCAAAGCCGCCAAGTTCACAAAGTTAAAAAGTGGCTAAAAAAAAATCATTTATGATTTTTTTATTGCGTGCTTATTATAGTCATGCTATATAAAAGCAATTGGTGTATTAATTGAAATTACTTACATATAAGTTCGCAAAGTTTTTAAAAAAAATAATAAATTATTTTTTCTTGGCATACTTAGCGACGGAGTTTATGCTGACGAAGGAAGTACGAGAAATAATCATTGTGAGAAACTTTTTACGTAACATCAGTTATAAATCTGAACCGAACTTTGCTAAAAAAAACAAAGTCATGAAAAAAATAACAGTTATTTTAGTTTTGATTGTTGTAACAACTATTTTGAAAGCACAAAATTTTCAACAAACAATTCGTGGAAAAGTGTTAGACAAAGAAACTCACCAACCTCTTCCGGGAGCTTCTGTAATACTATTAAATTCTAACCCAATTATTGGTGTAATTTCTGATGCAGATGGAGAGTATGTGATTAAAAATGTTCCTATTGGAAGGCAGGGAATAACTGTAACATTTATTGGATACAATAATAGCGAAGCTAAAAATATTATGGTTCAGACCGGTAAGGAATCAGTTATAAATATTGAGCTTGTAGAAAAAGTCGAAAACTTAAATGAAGTTACAGTATCAGCTGTAAAGCAAAAAGACAAAGCTTTAAACGATATGGCATTAATTTCATCTCGATCTTTTGCAATAGAACAAACGGAACGTTTTGCCGGAAGTATAGGTGACCCTGCAAGAATGGTTGGTAATTATGCTGGAGTTGCAATGCAAAACGATACCAGAAACGATATAGTAATTCGTGGTAATTCACCAATCGGAATAATATGGAAATTAGATGATATTGAAATTCCAAATCCAAATCATTTTGGCTCACTTGGAACAACTGGTGGTCCGGTAAGTATGATAAACAATAATTTGCTTTCTAATTCTGATTTTTATACAGGGGCTTTTCCTTCAGAATTCAGTAATGGCATTTCTGGAGCTTTCGATTTACGCATGCGTTCTGGAAACAATTCGAAAACTGAATTTATTGGTCAGGTTGGTTTTAATGGTTTTGAATTGGGAGCAGAAGGACCATTTTCAAAAAACAGCAAAGCATCATATTTAATTAGCGGAAGATATTCGACATTGGCATTTATGCATTTTATTGGCTTTGGAACAGGAACAGGTACTGCAGTTCCTTACTACCAAGATATAACTTTAAAAATTGATTTACCAACTAAAAAATTCGGAAAATTTTCACTATTTGGTTTATATGGTGCTAGCCACATTGATATTGGTGGCGATAAAAACGATACAAGTTCAAATTCATATAATATGCACGGAATGCATACTAAATTTTCTTCTGGGTTAAATGTTATAGGTTTAACTAATTTGTATTTTTTTAATTCTAAAACTCGTTTAAAAACAGTATTATCAGCTCAAACTTCTGGAAATATTATTTCAGTAGATTTATTTAAAGTTAACCCGGAATATACTCAACAATATTTTAGAAGTAACAATAGTCAGAAGAAAATTAGCGTTGCTTTACATTTAAAGTCAAAATTTAATTCAAAAAATAATATTGGTGTAGGATGTTATTTAGATTACAATATTGCGAATTTATTAGATAGTATATACTTACAAGAAAATAACAGATTTTCAACTTTACGAAATGTTGACGGCAATTTTTTAACTTATCGTGCTTATACACAATTTCAACATAAATTTACCGATGATTTAACAGCTTATGCGGGCATTAACTTATTTTCTGTATCGCTTAATAATGAAATCTCAATAGAACCACGTGCTGGCATAGAATGGAAATTCACACCACTTCAAACAATAAGTTTTGGTTTTGGAATGCATAGTCAAATGCAGCCAAATCAAATTTATTTTTTACAATATAACGATACAATTAACAACAAGTACATTCAAACTAATAAAAAAATTGGGTTGTCAAAAGCCGATCATTTTGTTTTGGGATACAGTTTTTTGCTTTCAACAAATCTCAAATTTAAATTTGAAACGTATTATCAGAATTTATATAATATTCCAATAAGCCATCTCGAAAAAGAGTTTTCAATGATTAATGCAGGTGCCGATTTTATTATACCCATTGTTGACAGTTTGCAAAATAAAGGAGTTGGTAAAAACTACGGTGTTGAGTTTACAATTGAAAAATATCTCGATAAGGGTTATTACTTTTTGTTTACTTCATCAATTTTTGATTCTAAATATAAAGGAGAAGACAATATTTGGAGAAATACTGCCTTTAACAGTAATTATATTTTTAATTTGTTAGCCGGCTATGAATTTAAAATTGGGAAAAAAAGCTTTATGACTTTTGATGCAAAAACAGTTTATTCGGGTGGAAAAAGATATATTCCAATTGACATATCAGCAAGTAATGCAGCAGAAGAATTGAAATATGATTACACTCAATCTTATAAAAATAAATACGAAGATTATTTTCGTCTTGATTTAAGAATTGGTTTTAAAATTAATGGAAAAAAAATCAGTCAGGAATTTGCAATAGATTTGCAGAATGTTACGGTAAATAAGAGTACTTTTACTCAAGGTTATGATGCAAATACAAAAGAGATATATTCAACATTTCAGCAAGGATTTTATCCCATGTTTTTATACAGGGTTCAATTTTAATGTTTTATAATAATAAATGCGAATTAAGTGTTGAATTTTTTTTCGTTCCGTTAGAAGTGTTATGTTGAAAAAAAACCATAACCAAATTAACAGTATTGATTGAATATCGAATAATTTGGAGAGGGAACGGAAGTGAGGTTATTAAAAATTGAAGTTTGTTGCGTCGCATATAGCTGTTTTTCTTCGATTGGATTTTTATCGTGCGACGCTTTGTGGTTCATTTGTAACCCCGACCTAAAGGTCGGAGCTACAAACATTTCGTCTCTATCGGGACTTATAGATTTCAACTTTTAATTCGCATAATAAACGAAAATAAATTATTTGTCCATAAGAAAAAAACATCTAATAAAAACAATTTTTTGTCTATTATACCCTTTTATTACTGGGGCAATAAATCGCTAAAAATCAAACACTATTTAGAGTCTGTCTATAAAGTCCGCTGACTGAGTTATGCTCGTTTTGAAAACAGTCATTTACATAAGTAAACTCCTTGATTTTCAAAACTTCGCAAGCCTTGTCATCGAACTTTATATTCCAGACTTTCGACTTTATGGACAAACCCTACTTAGTGTCTGTCCATAATGTCCGATTTCTACGTTATTCTCATTTTTAAAATCAGTCATTTACTACAGTAAACTCCTGATATTTAAAAATTTCGAATGCCTTGAACTCGAACATTATGAATCAGACACTGACTCTATAGATAAACACTACTTAGAATAAATTATTTTAGAATAATAATTATTTCCATCAAATTGTGTTTTACAAAGATAAATGCCTGCTTTAACTTTTTCACCTGCATTGTTATTTCCATTCCAAATTATTTTATTATTTTTTTCGGAATTTATTGTTTTAATTAACTTGCCTGATATATCGTAAATTTCTAAATCCATTTTGTTTTCTAAATTAGTTGTAATGTTTTGGGTACGATTTTCAATTTGAAATACAATTTGTTCGGTAAAAGGGTTAGGGTATGCTTTTAATGAAGCAATGTTTGCAGAATTATTATTTATTGAAGCAAAATAACCTAAATCATATTTATACATCGAGCGGCCATAAGTTGCTGCAAGTAATGTACGTGAAGGGTTGTGAATTGTTAAATCAAATACCGGAACTATTGGAATACCTGTTCCTAAAGCCAACCAGTTTGCACCTAAATCAGATGTAACATAAACTCCAACATCAGTAGCAATATATAGAAAAGATGAATTTAATGGGTCAACAATAATGTCATTTATAGGACCCTGGGGCAAGTTGCCTGAAATATCCTGCCATGTTTGTCCGTAATTTATTGAACGATAAATATGCGGCAAATATTCGCTGTATTTATATCCCGAAAAAGTTATATAAATTACACCTGCACTATCGGGAGCAACTGCAACACGTGTTATATATCTGTTAGGCAAACCAGCCGAAATATTTGCCCATGTTGAGCCACCATTTTGTGTAACCCATGCATTTGCATCATCGGTACCTGCATAAATTACATTACTGTTTGAAGGAGCTACAGCAATAGTAGTAATAGAAGAATAATCTCCATTGTTGCTTGTTAAATCACCACTTATTGGTGTCCACGACTGTGCCATATCTGAAGATTTATATAAAAAATTTGAACCATAATAAAGTACTGTGTTATCGTTTGGGTCCATTACAAAAGGAGTGTTCCAGTTCATACGGTCGCCGGGATTTATGCCATTCATTCCGTCATAAAAACTGTAACCACCATCGTTGGAATATGACAATTGTCCGTACTGATATTCGCAGTATATGTTGTTATTATCGGTAGGGTCAACAATTACATAAAAACCATCACCGCCATATATTATTTCCCAATCGTTTGTGTTTCCTGTCATTGTTCGCATTGTACTGTTATCTTGCGCACCGCCATATATTGACAAAGGATTTAAATTGTCAATTTCACAGCAATAAAATTGTGTAACAGGCAAAGTTGCAATAAAGTTCCAGTTATTTCCTGCATCTCCCGAAAAATAGACACCGCCATCATTTCCGGAAACTAAAGAATTTGAATTACTTGGGTTGATAAGCAAAGCGTGATGGTCAACATGAACCCATGATGAAATATCATTCCAGTTAATTCCGCCATTGGTAGATTTCCATAAATCCATTCCCAAAGCATAAACAATATTTGCATTGTTAGGGTCAACTCGAATATTACCAAAGTACCAGCCATAACCATTATTTATATCTCCTAAACCAACGTCAGTTCTGGTCCATGATGTTCCACCGTTTGTTGTTTTATATACTCCATCAAAATATCCGTAGGTATAAATAGAATAAATAGCATAAAGAATATTTGGGTTTGTGTTTGAAAGAGCAATACCTATTCTTCCTGTGTTTATATCACTTGGCGGCAGTCCATTTGTTAGCTGAAACCATGTGTCTCCTCCATCAACAGATTTGTAAACTCCAGAGCCGGCACCACAACGCATACTTCCGAAAGGATATTTTACACGTTCCCACATTGCTGCATACACAATGTTTGGATTTGTCGGGTTTATTACAATGTCAATACATCCTGTAGAATCGTTTACAAATAAAACTTTTTGCCATGTTGAACCACCATTAATCGAGCGATATACACCCCGTTCAGGATTAGTGCCGTACAGGTGCCCCATTGCAGCGGTAAAAATAATATTTGTGTTGGTTGGATTAATAACAATTCTTCCTATATTTTCTGAATTTGGTAAACCAATATTTGTCCAAGTTGAGCCGCCATTAGTTGATTTATAAATACCATTTCCGGGAAAAGCTCCGTTATTACTTGATGCGTTTGCTTCGCCGGAACCAGCATAAATAACATCGCTGTTTGTCGGGTCAATTGCAATATCGCCAATTGAAATACTAACTTCGTTATCAAATATTGGCACCCAGTTTTGACCGTGGTCTAAAGTTTTAAAAATACCTCCGGAAGCTGTTCCAATATAAAAAGTATTAGTATCTAATAGTAAAATTTCTATATCGGTAATTCTACCACCAATATTTACAGGACCTGCCATTGTCCATGGAGCTGACAAGTCTTTTTGCTGATTATTTTGAAATGCTAATGCCTGATTTCGAACAGCAAATATTGCTTTAGAATCAATATTATTATATGGATATGCACGTTGTTTATAAAGCCACTCATCGGGAACTTTATAATATTTTTCTTTATGAGAAGATTTTACAAAACATAAAACTAACAGTCCTGTTATTGTGAATAGTGTTATAATAAATAATAGTTTTTTAGTCATAATTTTTATTTTTTAGACCTATAAATTTAC
>MENF01000160.1 GCA_001769035.1 Bacteroidetes bacterium GWA2_32_17 | reverse complement strand
AACAACCTTCATCTTCGAAATTGTAAGTTGGATCTTCTAATGTGCTTGTGTATATAAGTTCACCTGTTTCATCATAAATTCTCCACGAATATTTACGACCACCAGTTGAAGTATTTATAAATTGTACATTGTATGGTGCTGCCTGATTTTGCTCAAGTGTTAATGTATCAAATTGTGCATTTACATAACCGGTATCGGGCATAAAAATTGCAATTGAGTCGTGGCAATACGAACCGGGTGTTGCATCAGGCGAAAGTGATTGTCCGTTTACAATTATTCCGTAAGAAGTTAATGGACACAAACTATCCTGAATAAGAGCTGGTGAATTTCCGAAAATTGAATCTGTCCAATTAAATGTGTAATAATTTGTAAGGGTGTCATTTGAAGGATTTATGTATGAAGTACTTAATTCTATTTCACCATTACATAATCCGCATGATGCTTCGATTAAATCGTAAATAGGACTAAATGGAAGCGGCTCTACTACATTATGAGTTGCAGTTCCACTCTGACATTCCCATTGATTTGTTGTGATTAATGTTACAGGATGTTGTTCGCCTGTTGCCCAGCTTACAAAAATTGTATCAGAACTATTTGGATTTGCAATTGATGAATCTAAAACCCCGTTTGGATATTGCCAATAGAAATTTGTTATACCATAATCAACATTATTTGGTAAATTCCATGTTGTTGCAATAATCATTGAGCTGTCGTGGCGGCATTGTGGAATTGTTACGGCAAACTGACCGCTCGGGTATGGTGCAAAATATAAACGGATTGTATCGCTGTCGAAACAGTCGTTGTTATTCTCCTGCCAAATAAATTCGCGATATTTTGGTGTACCAAATACTGTATAACCACCGGAAGCTGATAAATACACGCTATCATTATATATTGACGAAGTTGGTGGTCCTATGATTGTACCAAAGTGAACACCCGTACCTGAGTACCATGTTCCAGTTCCTACCGAAGGAATTGCTCCCATTTGCCACGACAAACCGCAAACAGTATCAGTTTTTATTTCATTGTTGGGACCAAATAATCCGGGCCAATAATTTAAGCCGGCATTTGCAACAGGATTCTCAATAAACAATACCGGAACTACAGTAGATGTATCGCGACAACCCCCATTATTTGTTATCCAGTAAAAATGATGCCATCCATAATAACTTGTTCCTCCTGTATCTATTGTTGCAGTTAGATTCTGATTACTATTGGGACTTGGCGAAAAAACTGTATTTGCTACTGTATCAATCCAGTAACCATAACCATAACCTTCAGCAGGTTGTTGTGCACTCAAATGATAGAAAGTTGGTCCGCAAACAAAAGTATCAGTTGGGTCCACATTTTGTAAAGCTGTTTGGATAGTTCCAAAGTAAACATTTATAGAATCGTAACCCGAACATACTCCGTTAAACTCTGACCAATACATTGTAACTGTATCGTTTTCAGAAAGGTATCTTATCCATGTACAAGGAATATATTGGTTACTTGCATCATAATAATTAATTGAATCTATTGGAGCATCGTAATAAGCTACTCCACTAGTAGGGCAACTCCAGCTCCCATCTGCAACAGTAGTATCGGCACAGATGTAAGCAAATTTACCGCAAACTCCAAAATCTAATCCGGCATCGGGCATTGGAATAGTTTTAAAATTAACCACAATTGTATCGCGGTCGGAGCAAATGGTATGAAATGCATTTGATTCTTTCCAAACAAATTCATAAACTCCAAATTGAGTTACTGTAACAGATGTGGCATTATTTGTAGGATTAACGAAGTTTGCTGTTCCGGGACCAGAAATTGCTGACCATTGCCCAACAGGATTATCTATACTCCAGTTTACATTCAAATTATAAGATTTACCGCAAATAGAATCATCGGCACCTGCATAAGCTACAGGCACATCATAAAATGTAACTTTTACTGTATCTGAACCAACGCATTGTCCATTTTGAGCAAAGAAAATAAAATAAAAATTAGCAACTGATAAGTGAAAAACAGAACTTCCTAAACTTGAAATATCAACATTAGAGCCATAAGGAACAATTGATGTAAGTTGTGGTCCTAATGGATTAACTGTCCAATATCCCGAAGTAAGACCAGAACCAATAGTATCAGCAAAAACCTGAGCTAATGTACCACAAACATCTTGTGGGTTACCCGCTTCGGCATGAGGAGGGCGAATAAAAGTAATATTAACATCATCATTATCTGTGCAACTTCCATTATGCGCATGCCATGTAAATGTTGCTGTATATGAAGAACCTGTATAAGTTGGAATTATTATGCCCGTTGTTGGAAGAGTATCTCCATCAACATAAATAACACTGGGAGGTCCAGTCCAAAAACCTGGATATGTACTATCTGCTGATAAAGTAGCATTAAAACCACAACCCGAATCATCTGGACCTGCATTGGCATTAGGAACTTGCAAAAAGTTAATTATTACAGTATCGCTACTTACACAACCCGAATTGTTTTCTGTCCATGCATAAGTATAAGAACCATAAGCAACTACTGTTACTGCAGAATTTGGAGCGTTTGGAGTAATAATTCCTGTACCTGTCCATGTGCCTGTACCTGTACTTGGTTGAGCCAGCATGTTGTAATTTAATCCACATAACGACGAGTCTGGACCAGCATTAGCAATGGGATTTTGAATAAAAGTTACTGAAACAACGTCAGCAGAGTCACAAGGACCGTTTACTTCATTCCATTGATATGTATATGTACCAGATAAAGAAACAGTAATAGTTGAGTTTATTAAATGATTATCACCATAAGTTGAAACTCCGGTACCTGTTAATTGATTCCATGTGCCAACGTAACTTGGGTCGTCGGGAGTTGCAGCTTGAAATTGCCCCATTAGACCACAAAACTGTAAATTTGGACCAGCATCGGGTGTAGGTGCAATACAACAGTTTGGAGTACCTGCACCAAGCACCTGAATATAGTGAGTTTCGAGTGCACTTACACAACCCTCGTTATTTGTTACCGATAATGTTATAGCATAAGTATTTGCGGTATTCCATGTAATTGTAAACGGATTTCCAGAACTTGGAGTTCCCGATAAAATTGTTGCTCCATTTAAGTTCCATGTAAAAGTTGTTCCACCAACACCTGTGTACTCAATTGAAGAAGAATCGCCAGCACAAATTGGACTTTCAACAGTAAATGTTGCAGTTGGGGTTGGATTAACAGTTATAACAACACTATCTTTTTTTGTTGCTCCGCATGCATCGGTAGCAGTTACAGTATATGTATTAACTCCAACAGGCGGGCTTGTTGTTATATTTGAATTAGTGCCTAATCCGTTACTCCACACAAACCCAATTGGAGAAACTCCGCCGGTAGCGGCAACGCTAAAACTAACCGGTTGATTTCCATCGCAAATTGTTTGGTCTGATGTAACCGTTGCCTGTATAGGGGTATTGTTTGTAATATTTATAGTTATATCTTGTGTTCCACACGAAGAAGTTTGAACATGTAAAATAACAGTTTCGGTACCTTCGGTTAACCCATCCATTACAGCATTAATAATAATTGCAGTTGAATCGAAACCTGCTGGAATTATAACGTAACTTTGAATTGTAGTATAATCAATACCATTTGTTGCAGTTCCGCTTATCGTAAAATAAACTGTATCATTAACAGTTGCAGGACTATTTAATGTAAAACTTATTAAACCATCTGAACATCCTTCTATTGCGCTTAAACCAAGTATAGGGTTTGTGTAATACGAAACAAGATTAACAGCATCGGATGAAAAGCTATTTGCTTCGAGAAACACGCCTGAATCATACACACCATCACCAACATCACTCACTGCAAGTTTAATGTGATACCATTGGCATGGCTGAACAGTTGCAGTAGCAGTTAAAACAGTTGTGAAACCATCATAAATAATTGTGGTACCATTACAATTATCAAAATAATATGCACAATTAGTACAAGGTCCGGAAGCACAACCACTAGTTGGACCACCATTATTCACATTATTAATTGAAACAAAATTTGTTGTAAAGGGAATAAGTGCAATATTATCTGAGTTGTTTGAATAAGGTCCTGTAATCCCAGGTCCACTAATAAAAAAACCAAAAACATCGTTATAGGAAGAATTTACGTAATCGTTGTATTCTTCTGATGCAAACACATATTTAAAATTTATTGTATTAGATAAAGGTTGAAAATCAAACTCAAGTACAGCAGCATCATAAGTAGTGCCTGCACCTAATGCGTCTAAATCTACATCTCCACTAGTTCCATAGCCATTATCTAATTGTTGTGAAGAAGCATTTGGGATAACTGTTACATTACCTGAAGAAATAACAACACCATTATTGATTCCAAGATTTGTTGTGCTTCCATTGCTAAATTCGCCTATTTGCCAATTTGGACCTGATGTACTACCAACAAAGGTAACATTATTTACTAAAACGCCTCCGCCAACTAATACATTTTGAACATATTGAGTAGGTGTTTGCCCAGTATTAACAACTAATTGAGCATTTAATTTATTTACAATAAGTATTGAAAATAAAATTATTACAGATTTTAATAATGTATGTTTCATAATGTTATAAATTTTCAATTAATACTTTATTACTGTCAATTATTAATTCATTTACTTTCATAAACTTAAAAAAGTATTTGAAATAATCTTCTTTAGCGTATTTATAAAACACTGCTGTTGCTTGCCAGTTGTTAGTTTCACTTATTTGTGAAAGATTAAAATTTTCAACACCCCTATATCCCCGAACAGATTTCAGAAGATTTTCGGCTTGTTTATTACTTTTAATACCAATTATTTCAAATGAAACTAAATGCTTATCTTGTTCATTTACTGAATAAAAATCATTTGAAATTTTGTTTATTTTAACTGTAAGACTATTATTTTGGGCGAATATATTTTTCGCACTAAATAAAATTAAAATCGAAAAAACGATGATTGAAGTTCTCATAAATATTTATTTTTATTAGTAAGTCAATTTTAAGGTCAATTTGGTTGCCTTATAATTCACAAAAATATTTATTTTTTTGGAATAATTGCTTTTAACGAATTACGAAATATTTTAAAAATCAGTTCTTTGCCCATTATATAAGGTTCTCCATCAAAATGAATGGGTTTTTGTTCGTTTCTGTAAATAATAATATTTTTTGCTTTAAAAGTTTGAACAAATTTTGAATTATGCATTTTTTTTAAAAATAACCTCGAAACTATTAATGGTGAATAAATCAAATTAAAAGGTTTTAAAATAACAACATCCATAAGTCCATCCGAAATATTTGAAAGAGGCGAAATAAATGCGTTATTGCCATATTGGTTAGCATTTGCAATGGTAATTAAAAACGCTTCGGTGTTAATTTCTTTACCATCGGCAATTATTTTATACTTCTCTGCTTTGTATTTTTTAAATTCTGATGAAACTATTTTAGTATAAGTTTTAAAACCTCTGGTTTTAGAATTTGCAAAAAGCTGACCAATATGTGCATCGAAGCCTACACCAGATGTGCAAAAAAATTGGACATTGTTAATAGTGCAATAGTCTATTAGCTTGGCGTTTCCATCAATAATAACATTAATAGCTTTTTGCAAATTCATTGGAATTTTTAAATGTCTTGCAAGACCATTCCCAGAACCCATAGGTAAAATTCCAAAAGGAATATTTGTGTTAATTATTGCTTTTGCTACATTGTTAACTGTTCCGTCGCCACCTACTGCAACAACTGCATCAAAATTTTCTTTTTTAATTTTCTCTGTAACAGCTTTTGAAATATCAAAACTTGCGTTTTCCCAATAAAGAAATTCAGCTAATGCCTTTCCATCAAGCCATTTGTTAATGCTTTCAGCTATATTAATTCTGGCTTTAACTCCAGCATTGGGATTTATTACGAAAAGATTTTTTTTCAACTGTTCATTATTTATCACAAATATAATTATTTACATTAAAAAAATAATTCTAAAAATTCTTCTTTTGAAATATTTTCTATTTCAATATCTTTAATTAAACCTAAAATATCTGATTTTTTGTGTTTCACACCTACTAATAAATTTTCAATTGTGCTAAAATCTTTTGTTCCTATAATTTTTAAATTTGTAATTATACCTTTTTTTACTTCAACAGAAATATTTAGCAAATTGTTTTTTGATGTCTTATTAAAATTATAATCGGGAGAATATCCGAAATTCCATTCCCATGTATTGTACTTTGTTTTTACAAGTTCATTTATTGCTAAAATATCTGCATCGGAAAGAAAATATTTTTCTTTGCATATAAAATCAGCATTGATTTTTTGACTCAATTGTTCTGCAAATTCATTTATAGATATTTTAGTTTTAATATGTTCATTTATGTTTGTTACAATATTATTTACTGATTTTATGGATTTGTCTGTAAAATTTTCGTAATTTATTTTAATTGCATTTTCTAAACTATCAATATTTGTTGCAAACAAAAGAGTTCCGTGATGAATAATTTTATTTTTATGAATATGGGCAGCGGTACCGCATATTTTCTTATTTTCAACAAACAAATTGTTTCTTTTGTTAAGTTTTACATTAATCTCGTAATTATTTAACAGCTCAGTAATTGGCTTCAAATACAAAGCAAAATTTATAATTTTATTGTTATCGTGATTTGTTATAAAAGTAAAGTTTAAGTTTCCTAAATCGTGGTAAACTGTTCCGCCTCCCGATATTCGCCTAACTACTTTTATATCGTTTTTTTCGGCGAAATTGATGTTTATTTCGGCTAAAGTATTTTGATGTTTACCAATAATTAATGATGGTGCATTTCGCCATAACATAAAACAATCGTGTTCGAAGTTTTTTAATAAATATTCTTCAGAAGCAATATTAAAATATGGATTAACAGATTGATTAACAATTTCAATCATTATTCTTTATTTTTTGTATCAATTAATATTGTAACCGGACCATCGTTTATTAAATTAATTTCCATGTCTGCTCCAAAAACTCCAGTTTTAATTTCTTTACAAAGCAATATTTTCAATTCATTAATAATTGCATTATATAAAGGTATTGCAATTTTGGGCGATGCAGCTTTTATATACGAAGGGCGGTTGCCTTTTTTGGTTAGAGCATGAAGTGTAAATTGGCTCACAACAAGTATTTCTGCATCCATATCTATTGCCGAAAGATTCATAACATTATTATTGTCGTTGAAAATGCGAAGATTTAATATTTTATTTGATAGCCATTTTACATCATCTAAATTATCGCTGTTTTCAATTCCAACAAAAACCAAAAGCCCATTCTCAATCGAAGAATATATCTTATTCTCAATTAAAACTGATGCTTTTTTTACTCTTTGAATTATAACTCTCATGTTTTTATGAATTTAAACCTGGAATAAATGCCTCTTTAATATGCTCAACTTCTTTGACAATATTTTTTTCAAAAATAATTGAAACGATATCAAATCTTAAATCATCAAAATCAGTATAATCACATATAAAAGCTTCAGCAGCATCGGCTAATAAATTTTGTTTATTAATTTGAACGGCTTCGTAGGGTTTTTGAAAATAATCGCTTGTACGTGTTTTTACTTCAACAAAAACTAATGTTGATTTGTCTTTACAAATAATATCAACTTCTTTATGCTTAAATCGCCAATTCTTATATAAAACTATATAGCCCTTATTTTCAAGATATTGTCCTGCTATTTTCTCTCCTTCAAAACCAATTTCAATTTTAGATTTCATTTTTATTAAAATTTATTGCTAAAATATGTAACATTAATGGTTTTATAACGTATAAAAATCGAAAATTAAATAATATTTTTAATAATCTTTTTAAAAGTAGTTGAATGCAAAATATTTACAAAATATTTTTTAAATTATTTCTAGGATTTTTCTTTCTGGGAACTAATTTATTGTTTTCGCAACCAAATAACAACTCTCAAAACGATAAACTTGATAATCTGCCTTCAAAAAACAAGAAATTTGAAGGTGTAATAAATTTTGTACAAGAATTTATTGAAGATACTCTTTCATATACTTATTACATAAAAAACAGAATAATAAGATTTGAACCGCAAAATAATTGTAGAAATTGTAAAAACAAAGATAGTTATATGCTTTTTGATTTAGACAAAAAGACAATTACTGCAATTGACCCTATTCATAAAATGTACACGAATATTCCTACTAAACCATATATGCCAAATAATGACAAAAACTTTCAGATTATAAAAACAAATAACAGTAAAAAAATTCAGGGATATAAATGTTTTCAGTGGAGAGTTAGAAACAAAGCACAAAATACAGAGGTTTCATATTGGGTAGCTCAAGATAATTTTATATTCTTCGAAGATTTTTTAAAGTTATGGAACCGTTCCGAAAAGCATGCCGAATATTTTTTAAAAATACCCGAAACCGAAGGTTACTTTCCAATGCTTAGCGAAGAAAGGACTACCTTGCGTGAACAAAAAATGACATTACGTGTAACACAAATTAACAAACAACAATTAGCTCCCGACATATTTGTTATACCTAAAGAATTTCAAAGTTACGACCATTAACCTTGCTCAAAAACAATTTCTTTATTACTAATTGTTATTTTGGCTTTCTGACCTAATATTATTGGGTAATTTGGAATTGAGTGCCCTGCTGGAAAATCATTAATAACAGGTGTTTTATTATTAGTGGTTTCTTTTATAATCTCGGCTAATGAATATGCAAAAGGTGAATCATTTTCTTTTATATCGGTAAAACCGCCTAAAATAATAGCTTTTAATCCCGAAAAATTATTTCCAAATTTAAAATTATGTAACATTCTGTCGATATGATACATGTATTCACCAATTTCTTCAATAAACAATATGCAATTATTAGAATTAAAATCATATTTTGTACCTCTTAAACTATACAAAAGAGATAAGTTGCCGCCAATTAATTTTCCTTCTATAACGGTATTAGTTAATTTTTTCTCATTTGGAAAAATATATTTGATTTTTTCTCCAAAAAGTATTTTTTTTAGATTTTCTAAAGAAGATTTTTCTTCTTTTAATTTTTCAAAATTAACAGGCATTGGACCATGAATAGAAACAATAGTAAGAAAATTATTTAAACATGAGTGAATTGCAGTAATATCGCTGTAACCAATGAGCCATTTAGGTTTTTCAATAAATTTTGTCCAGTTAATTTTATCTAAAATTCTTAGAGTACCGTATCCACCACGAGCACAAAATATTGCCTTGATGCTATTATCGTCTATTGCATTTTGAAAATCAAATAATCTTTGTTCATCATTTCCTGCAAATGTGTAAAATTTCGAAAAAATATTTTTTCCTATATGAACTTTCAAATTCCAATTAGAAAGCATTTCGATTGCATTTGTTATTTGTTCTTTAACTAAAAAACCAGATGGTGCAATGATTGCAACATTATCGCCAATTTTTAAAAATGGAGGAATTGTCATTATTAAATTCTTGTATCTTTGTGAGGCTAAATTTAGTAATAAATTTTATTTAAAATGAAAAAATATAAACGATATACCATTACTTCTGCTTTGCCTTATGCAAATGGACCAATACACATCGGACATTTAGCCGGAGTATATATTCCTGCTGATATTTATGTCAGATATCTTCGCCAACGTGGCAAAGACGTAATTTTTATTTGCGGTAGCGACGAACATGGTGTACCTATTACAATTAAAGCACGACAAGAAGGAGTTTCGCCAAAAGTTATTGTTGACCGCTATCATATCATTATAAAGAAATCGTTTGAAGATTTTGGAATTTCATTTGATATTTATTCAAGAACATCCAACAAAACACATTTCGATACGGCATCAGAATTTTTTAAAAAACTTTATGAAAAAGGAGCATTTATTGAAAAAACAACAGAACAATATTACGATGAAGAGGCAAAACAATTTTTAGCTGACAGGTACATCACCGGCACTTGCCCGCACTGTAATAACGAAAAAGCTTATGGCGACCAGTGCGAAAAATGTGGAACTTCGTTAAATGCTACCGATTTAATAAATCCGAAAAGCACAATTAGCGGAAGTAAACCGATAAAAAAAGAAACAAGTCACTGGTTTTTGCCTTTGGATAAATATGAAACATTTTTAAGAAAATGGATATTGGAAGAACATAAAGATTGGAAAGCAAATGTTTACGGTCAATGCAAATCGTGGCTCGATTTAGGTTTACAACCACGAGCAGTTAGCCGCGATTTAGATTGGGGTGTGCCAGTTCCAATTGATGGAGCAAAAGGAAAAGTTCTTTATGTTTGGTTCGATGCACCAATCGGATACATTTCTGCAACTAAAGAATTAACAAATGACTGGGAAAAATACTGGAAAGATGAAGATACCCGATTAATTCATTTTATTGGAAAAGATAATATTGTGTTTCATTGCATAATGTTTCCTGCAATGTTAAAGGCAGAGGGAAGTTTTATATTACCCGAAAATGTACCTGCAAATGAATTTCTAAATCTCGAAGGAGATAAAATTTCTACATCACGCAACTGGGCAGTTTGGCTTCACGAATATTTAGAAGATTTTCCCGACAAACAGGACGTGTTACGTTATGCTCTTTGTGCAAATATGCCCGAAACAAAAGACAATGATTTTACATGGAAAGATTTTCAGTCAAGAAACAATAACGAACTTGTTGCAATACTTGGAAATTTTGTTAACCGTGCAATGGTTTTAACATCAAAATATTTTGATGGAAAAGTTCCTGTCAAAGGTAATGTAACTATTGTTGAAACAGAACTCAATAGAGCTATTATTAAGCTTAAAAAAAATCTTGAATATTCAATTGAAAATTTTCGTTTTCGTGAGGCATTAAAAGCTTTAATAGATATTGCCCGATTAGGCAATAAATATTTAGCCGATTCGGAGCCATGGAAAATTTTTAAAACTGAACCAGAAAAAGTTGCTACAATTTTATATTATTCGCTTCAAATAGCAGGTGCTTTAACATCTTTATGTGAGCCATTTTTGCCATTTACTTCCAAAAAATTGTGTAAAATGTTAAATCTATCTCCTCAAAAATGGGATAATATTGGAGAACAACATCCACTTGCCGAAGGACATATACTTGGCGAATCTTTTTTATTATTCGCTAAAATTGAAGATGAAGAAATTCAAAAACAAATAGAAAAATTACAAAAAACTAAAACCATGAATGAGCAAGTATCTCTGTCTGTTGAACCTTCAAAATCAGAAATAACTTTCGACGACTTTTCTAAAATGGACATTAGAATTGGAACTGTTCTCGAAGCCGAACGCGTTCCTAAAACTCAAAAACTTTTAAAACTAAAAGTGGATACAGGGCTTGATATTAGAAATCTTATCTCTGGAATTGCTGAATACTACTCACCTGAAAGTATTATTGGTAAACAGGTTTGTATTTTAGCAAATTTGCAACCACGAAACATTAAAGGGGTTGAATCAAAAGGTATGATTTTGATGGCATGCGGACCCGATGGGGTTTTAAAACTTGTTTCGCCTTCTGAATTATCTGTTAATGGTTCTATTGTAAAATAATTTACACCCTCACTCCAATAACACACATATCATCAACCTATTCATATTTGCCATTCAGTTTTCAATTTCTTCCTGAATTTTATTTTTCTGTTCTTCCTTTGACATGCTGTTTATATTAATCGCAAACCCTTCCCTTCCATTTATATTTTTTAATAAGGGATAGTACAGCAATAATTGGCAGGTACAAATAATAAATTAATTGAAGCGGTAAATAAAACCACAATATTTTTTTTTGCCCGTAAAATTTTGATGAAATATAAAGTATTGGAAAATCTATAATTAATTTTACAGAAAGTGTTAAAATAAATCCATAAAATACTTTAATTGAAAATGGCGAAACCGTTAATAAATATAACAATAACAAATTATACATTAAAATAATAAATGACGTTAAAATTGCTATTTTGTTTTTATATCCTTTTGCTTTTGATGCCCATCTTATTCTTTGCTCAAAAAATTCTAAAATATTTGCTGGCGAATTAGTTGAAACAATTGCATCTTCAGAAAAAAGAAATCGAATACTTTTTTTAGGAATTATATTAATTGCTGTATGAAGAAAAAAAACATCATCGCCGGAAGCATATTTTTGTCCTTCAATAATGTTTATCTTTTCCCATAAATTTTTAGTAAAAGCTAAATTTGCTCCATTACACATAAAAGGATTTTGTAATTCAGTAGCTCCAGCTCCAGCAGCCTGCAAACTTAAAAAATCGAGCGAAAATAAATTTTGAAAATAATTATTTGTGATAGTTTGCTTTACTGGACCAATAATAAATTCGGCTTTTTCTTGTTGAAAAAATGTTGCAATATTGTATAGCCAATTTTTACCCATAATACAATCGGCATCTGTTGTAACAATTAATTCGCCCTTTGATTTTGAAATTGCAGTATATAAAGCTTCTTTTTTACCTTGTTGGTTGTCGTTTAATTTTAATACTGAACAATTTTTAAAGTTAAAATTTTCAATAATCTGAACAGTGTTATCTTTTGAGTGGTCATCAATAATTATTAGTTCAAAATTCGTATAGGTTTGTTTATTAATTGAATCGAGTAAATGTTTTATGTTTTTTTCTTCGTTTCGTGCAGAAACAACAATTGAAATAAATGTATTAGAAGTTATATTATAATTAATATTCTTTTTTGCTTTAACCCAACCAATTGTATAATATATAATTAGAAGTGAATAAGCTAAACTAATAACAAAAATTAAAAAAAAAATAAAAGTCATTTCAGCAATAAAAAAAATTTCATAAATTTACAACCAATTAATCAATTTAGGATTTAGGATTTACGATTTAGGATTTAGAAATTGAAAATAATATCGTAATTTATTAATATTTAATGATTTATAAATATGATAGACGCTCAAATTATTAATGTTACAAATGATGTAAAATGGATTGGAATTTTAGATGAATCTTTGGTAACTTTCGATGTTGTAATGGAAACCAAATACGGTTCAACCTACAATTCATATTTTATTAATGCCGAAAAAAAGGTGATAATTGAAACTGCAAAGGAAAACTTTACCGAAATATATCTTAATAAAGTTAAGCAGGTGGTTACTCCCGAAAGTATTGATTATATTATAATGAATCATACCGAACCTGACCATTCGGGTTGTTTGCGGCATCTTTTAAAAATTGCACCAAACGCTGTGGTTATTGGAAGTGGTAATGCTATTAGGTATTTACAGGATATTGTAGATATACCTTTTAAATCGAAACAAGTTAAAGATGGCGATACGTTAAATCTTGGAAATAAAACTTTAAAATTTATTGCAGCACCAAATTTACACTGGCCCGATACAATGTACAGTTACCTTGTTGAAGAAAAAATATTATTTACCTGTGATTCGTTTGGCTCTCATTTTTGTAAAAAAGAAATGTTCGACGATTTAGTGCCAAATTTTGATGATGCATACCAATATTATTTCGATGTGATTTTAAAACCATATAGCAAATTTATGCTAAAGGCAATTGAAAAAATTAAACAACTCGAAATTAAAACAATTTGCACAGGGCATGGTCCAATTCTTCGAACTTATTGGAAAAAATATGTTGATTTAGCTCAAAAATTATCTTTAGAATATATTAAAGAAACAACGAGCAAAAATAAAAATGTGCTTATCGCTTATGTATCAGCCTATGGTTATACACGTCAAATAGCTAAAGCATTAGCTGAAGGAATTAAACTCGAAAATCCAAATATTGATGTGGTGTTAGCAGATGTAGAACACATGACAGTTGGCGAAATTGATGCAAAGTTAATACGAGCAAATGGATTAATAGTTGGTTCGCCAACTTTAAATCAAAATATTATGTTGCCTGTTTATAAAATATTTTCGATGATAAACCCAATTCGTGAAAAAGACAAACCCGCATTGTCATTTGGCTCTTATGGTTGGAGTGGCGAAGCTGTTAAAATTATTGACGCTTCACTTAAAAGTTTAAAGTTAAATGTTATTAGAGATGGCATTGCTGTTAAATTCTTTCCTTTTGGTGAAGTTAGAAATATGTTAGTTGAACAGGGAAAAGAATTTGCTAAAGTTTTAATGAAACAAGTAGTTAAATCGGAATGTGACCAATGATTAATAAAAAACATAAATCAGCTTTAAGTACAAGTAAAGGAGTTCAACAACCTTCAAATGTTAATATTGAAAGTATTAAAAATATTCGCGATAAAAGAAAAAACAAATCCAATAGCTATCGGATTGAAGCATCACAAATTATTAAAGAAATAAAAAAAGGTAATCGAACAATATTAAGTCAGGCAATTACATTAGTTGAAAGCACTTTACCCGAACATCAAAATATTGCAAATAAAATTGTTGCGTGTTGCTTGCCATTCTCTGGAAATTCAATAAGAATAGGGATTTCGGGAGTGCCAGGAGTAGGTAAAAGCACTTTTATTGAAACATTTGGCAAATATTTAATTTCTAAAGGGAAAAAACTCGCCGTTTTGGCAATTGACCCAAGCAGTGAATTTTCAAAAGGTAGTATTTTAGGCGATAAAACACGAATGGAAGAGCTTGCAAATGATGCAAACGCTTTTATTCGTCCAAGTCCTTCGTCGGGTTTGCTAGGTGGCGTTGCAAGGCATACACGACAAGCAATTATATTGTGCGAAGCGGCTGGTTTCGATACAATATTTGTAGAAACAGTTGGTGTTGGACAATCCGAAACTGTTGTTAATACAATGGTTGACATGTTTTTATTACTTATGCTTGCAGGTGCCGGCGATGAACTTCAGGGAATAAAACGTGGTATAATGGAAATGGCTGATATCGTTGCAATTAATAAAGCCGATGGTTCAAACATTAAAAAAGCCGAAATGGCTGCTGTTGAATATAGAAATGCTTTACATCTTTTTCCTGTTTCTAAATCAAAATGGGTTACTCAGGTTGTAACTTGTTCTGCAATAACGAAAAAAGGAATTCCGGAGTTAGCAGATTTAACATTACAATTTATTTCTCAGGTTAAAAAGTCGAGATATTTTAATCAGAAACGTAAACAACAGTCAAAACAATGGTTGTACGAAACTATTGATGAAAACCTAAAACAAAATTTTTACGAGCAACCTAAAATAAAAGCAAAACTAATTGAATTAGAAAAACAAGTTTTATCAGGCACAATTTCACCTATAACAGCTGCAAATAAAATTTTGAATATATAAAAATGAATAAATCAATATTCCTTTTATTTGTGTTATTGTTAAGCTCATTATTTGCAATTTGTAATTCATATAAAGTTGATTACTATAATACTCTTTCGTCAAATGATACTATTTTAATAAACAACCAACTTAAAATTGTTGCCAACTCCAAATTTGTAGAAAAAAAAGCATTTATGGGAGCTTTGTTAATGAAAAAAGCTGGTTTGATGAGTTCCCTAAAAGAGAAATTGAGTTTTTTTAAAAAGGGAAAACAATTATTAGAAGATGCAATATTAAATGAAAAACAAAATGCCGAATATCGTTTTTTGCGAATAATGATTCAAGAAAATTGCCCTTCAATGTTAATGTACAGCAAAAATATAGAAGAAGACAAGCAAATGATTATTCAGAATTATAGTAAATTGGAAATCGCAGTAAAAAACGCAATAGTAGATTACAGCAAAACTTCAAAAATCCTAAAAATAAAAGATATTTAAATTAATAAATGAGTAAAAGTATTTTAGTTGTGTATTATTCACAATCGGGTCAATTAGAACAAATTGTAAATAATTTTACTTTGCCATTTGTTAATTCTGATATTGACGTAGAATATTGCAAAATAAAACCCGTTAACGATTTTCCTTTTCCATGGACAAGCGAACAGTTTTTTGATGCTATGCCTGAAAGTGTTGCAGGAATTCCAACCGAACTTAATGAGCCCATTTTTAAAAGAGAAACTTATGATTTAATTGTTTTTGCTTACCAACCATGGTATTTGTCGCCAAGCATCCCGGCAAACTCTGTTTTACAAAATCAAGAATTTAAAAATGTTTTAATAAACACACCTGTAGTAACTTTAATAGGTTCACGAAACATGTGGCTTATGGCTCAAGAACAAATTAAGAAATATTTAAAAGACGCCGTTGCAATTCTTGTCGGAAATATTGCTTTGCACGACAGAAACTCAAATTTAATAAGTGCTATAACCGTTCAATACTGGATGTTTACCGGGAAAAAAGACAATTGGCTTGGTATTTTTCCAAAACCTGGAATTTCTGATGAAGATATTTTATCGGCAAAAAAATATGGTGAAATAGTTTTAGAACATTTTAAAAATAACAATTTACATAATCTGCAATCAGAATTAATTAAAAATAAGGCACTACAAGTAAAATCAAATATTCTTTTTATAGAATCCCGAGGTTATATGATGTTTAAAATATGGGCAAGAACCGTCCTTAAAAAAAGAAATCGTAAATTATGGATTCATTTATTTAAATGTTATTTAATATTCGTTTTGTTTATTTTATCACCATTAATATTATTATTTTACATTTTATTTATTAAACCATTTTTAACAAATAAAATAAAAAAACAAAAAGAGTATTATTTGAATGTAAATTAATTCCTTTTACTCACACATCTTTTAGTCATTGCGAGGCACGAAGCAATCTGGTTTAAACTCAACGCCCTTTAATTATAATACAGATTCAAATTAATGAGATTGCTTCGCTCTCTTTATATTAGTTAATCCTTTCGGTTTATGTAAGCTCACTCGCAAAGACGCTTCGAACTATGTTTTGAGCAAATTACATGTAATCTTCAAAACTCCCCGCTTCTTTTCGTCATTGTGAGAAACGAAGCAATCTACTCATTTTTTAATTTGAAAATTTATTTATTTTTCGTTACTTTGAAAATTATTTCCACGAATATTTAAATTGAAATGATTAACGAAGTATATATCAATAAAGCATCTAAATTTTTGCCAAACAATCCCGTTTCAAATGATGAGATGGAAGATTATTTGGGATTAATTAATAATAAAACATCTAAATCGAAAAACATAGTTTTACGAAATAATGGAATAAAAAGCAGGTATTATGCCATAGATAAAAACGGAATCTGCACTCATACTAATTCCCAAATGACCGCTTTAGCTGTTCGTAATTTATTTGAAAATTCGGAAGAGCTTAAGAAAATTGATTTGTTAAGTTGTGGTACATCTACTCCCGACCAAATGATGCCTTCGCACGGTGTTATGGTACATGGTTGGCTGCCCGAAACAAGAGCAATTGAGGTGGTTTCGCCATCGGGAGTTTGTTGTTCGGGAATGCACGCATTAAAATATGCATGGATGTCGGTTAAGCTTGGTGAAGTAAAAAATGCTGTAGCAACTGGCTCTGAAAGATTATCACGAATTTTACGTTCCGATGTTTTTAAAGAAGAAACACAAAAACTAATTGAAGCCGAAAAAAACCCATATATAACTTTTGATAAAGACTTTTTAAGATGGATGTTATCAGATGGAGCCGGTGCAGTTCTACTTAATAATAAAAAGAACGAAAAAGGAATTAGTTTACACATCGAATTTTTAGAAGGAGTTTCGTATGCTAATGTAAATGAGCCGTGTATGTATATGGCATCAGAAAAAAATGAAGATGGCACTCTTAAAAGTTATATGGATTATTCGAGTAATGAAATAATCGAAAAATCTATTTTAAGTATTAAGCAAGATGTTAAATTATTGAGCAAATACATTGTATCGTACGGTTTCGCTCAAATAAAAGAATTATTTGATAAAAATAAATTAACGCCAAACGATATTGATTATTTTTTACCTCACATGTCGAGTGAGTTTTTTAGAATCAAAATGGCAGAAATGTTAGATAGCAATGGTATGCATATTCCACAAGAAAAATGGTTTACAAATTTAACAACTGTTGGTAATGTTGGTGCCGGCGCAATTTACTTAATGTTAGAAGAACTTTTTAATAGTGGAAAATTACAAAAAGGACAAAAAATATTTTTGACAGTTCCAGAAAGTGCTCGTTTTTCATATATGTATGGACTATTGACAGTTTGTTAATTTTATAGTATTATTATAAATCATAAGCAATCAGCGTTAATCAGCGTCAAAAAAATAAGTATAAAAAAAATGATGAATATCGAATATCGTTTAACGAATGATGATTTAAGAAGTAAAACAGCTATTAATTAACTTATCTGTAAAAATATTATCAGCGGTTTCAGTGTATATCAGCGTCAAAAAAATAAGTATAAAAACAGTCATTTACTACAGTAAACTCCTTGGTTTTCAAAACTTCGCATGCCTCAAACTCGAACATTATGAATCAGACACAGAGTTTATGGACAGACACTAATTAACTTATCTGTAAAAATATTATCAGCGGTTTCAGTGTATATCAGCGTCAAAAAAATAAGTATAAAAAAATGATGAATATCGAATATCAATTAACGAATGGCGAACTAAAAAAATCAGCGTTTTTCAGCGTAAATCAGCGTCTAAGAAATGACAAACCCCAAAAACCCGAAACTAAAAACCAGAAACTTTTCAACTAATAACAAATCAGCGTCAAAATAAATGAAAAAGAGCGATACTCCCCAAGATCCAAGTTTATTAGATAATTTCACAAAAGATGTGTATTATGTTACCGATGATTCTGGAAAATATGTAACCGAAAAAAGCAGAGGCTGGGAAGTAAAGGCAACAGCTTTAAATTTAACTTGGGATGATGTTAAACAACGTGTAGAAAAAGCCAAAGAAGATTATTTTAAAGGAAAGTGTAGCCCTATTAACTATTTTATGGAAAACAAAATGATGGATTTAAATATTGTTTCTTCTTATACTGGATTTTGGAAATGGCAGGTAAAACGTCACTTAAAGTTAAATGTTTTTAATAACTTGTCAGAAAAAAAATTATTGAAATATGCCAAACTTTTTGAAATTAGTGTTGATGAATTAAAAAATCCAAAATTTGATGCAAATTAATTTTCAACATATACAAGCGGCACATTGCGAAAATGGCGTAACTTCAAATCTGTTGCGATACGAGGGATTAGATAAAATTACCGAACCTCTTGCTTTTGGAATTGGTTCAGGATTGTTTTTTATTTATATCCCGTTTATGAAAGTTAATAACGGACCAGCATTTTCGTATAGAACAATGCCGGGATTAATATTCAAAAGAACATGTAAATCATTATGTGTTGAAGTAATACGAAAAAAATTTAGCTCACCAGAACAAGCACAGAATTATTTAGACGAATGTTTAAAATCAGGACAGCCTGTTGGTTGTCAAGTTGGTGTTTATTTTCTAACATATTTTCCAAAAGAATATCGTTTCCATTTTAATGCACATAATATTGTTGTATTTGGTAAAAAAGATGATAATTATTTAATTAGTGATCCAGTAATGGAGCACCCTACAACTTTATCATCGTATGAATTACAAAGAGTTCGTTTTGCAAAAGGAGCATTAGCACCAAAAGGACAACTTTATTATCCTAAAATTAGAACTGAAGTTACAGATGATCAAATTAGATTTGCAATTACAAAAGGTATAAAACGAAATGTTCGCGATATGTTATTCATTCCAGGTGGAATTGCAGGTATAAGTGGAATAAAATTTACTGCCCGAAAAATAGTTAAGTGGCGAGAGAAACTTGGTGTAAAAACAGCGGGATTATATTTAGCACAATTAGTTAGAATGCAGGAAGAAATTGGAACCGGCGGTGGCGGATTTAGGTTTATTTATGCAGCATTTTTACAACAGGCATATCAGTTTCATCAAAAAGAAGAGCTTTTAAAAATTTCGGAACAATTTACAAAATCTGGCGATTTATGGCGTTCGGCTGCAGTTCAAGCCGCAGGAATTTTTAAAGGTCGTATTACATCTATTATAGATTTTCAGGATATGGGAAATTATTTATTGGAAGTTGCTGATGTTGAAAAAAACGCTTTTAAATCTTTGTCAAAAATTAATTGGAAAAATTAAAAATGTTGGCTTTAGAAATTAATAATTTGAATTTCAGATATAAAGGACAAGCAAATTTGTGTCTTTCAAATATTAATTTACAAATAAACGAAAGCGAAAGGTTTGGTTTATTCGGACCAAACGGTGCTGGAAAAACAACCTTAATATATTTAATGACAGGATTACTACAACCTATTTCTGGTGAGTCTATGGTTTTTGGCAGAAAAATAAAACAACGTAATGGTGTAAAGCGATTATTCGGATTTGTTCCTCAGGATTTTGCGTTTTACGAAGAATTATCACTCGAACATAATTTAGAATACTTCGGAGCATGGTCGGGTATAGATAAAAACGAAATAAAACAAAGAACTGATGAACTTCTCGAAATTCTTGGATTAACAGAATACAGAAAAATTGCTATTAAAAAATTCTCGGGTGGAATGAAACGTAGAGTTAATCTTGCAATTGGAGTAATTCACAAACCTCGTATTCTGTTTCTCGATGAACCTACTGTTGGCGTTGACGTGCAAACCCGTCATGCAATTATTAATTATCTTAAACAATTAAATTCCGAAGGAACTACCTTAATTTATACTTCGCATCTTTTAAAAGAAGCCGAAGATTTATGCGAACATATTGCCTTAATTGATGAAGGAAAAGTAATTGCAAATAATTCACTTGTGAATTTATTAAAAGAGTATAATGAATCGGGACTTGAAGGATTGTTTTTAAAATTAACAGGAAAAGCATACAGAGACTAATGTTTAAATTTTGGGCATCAATATTAAAAGAATTTCGATTACTGATTCGCGATAAAGTTGGATTAGCACTAATGTTTATTATGCCAATAACATTAGTCATAATAATTACAAATATTCAAAATAACGCTTTCGATTTTATTAAAAATAAGGGAGTTAATGTGATTGTTTGTAATAATGATTCGGGTAATGTGTCAAAGGATTTTATTTCTTCGTTGCAAAAAACCGAAATGTTTAATGTTATTAATATTAAAAAAAGAGTTTGTAATACTGAAATAAAAAAATATAATGCACTTGTAGTAATTGAGATTCCTCAAAATTATTCGAAACAGATTAAAAATAAAATTAAGAAAATCAGTAACAAAGCATTGATTAATTTTGGGTTAAATAATGATTCTACGATTGCAAATGAAAATATTTTAGCAGATTCTATCGCAATAACATTTAACAGATCTTTGCAGAATAACTATCGTTATGCAATTAATAGTGCGTTGCAAAGTGCTATGTTTATTACCGAAAACAGATTGTTAATAAAAGAGTTGTATTTTGAAATTAACGGTAAAGAAATTTCCGAATCGTTTGAAAAAGAAATAATTAACGATGGAAATGTTTTTAAAAAAAAAATTACAATAAAAGACAAAAATAAAATACCTAATGCTACTCAACACAACATTCCTGCTTGGACAGTTTTCGCTATGTTTTTTATGATTATTTCACTTGGTGGAAATATTGTAAGAGAAAAATTGAGTGGAAATTTTATAAGATTAAAAATTTTGCCTGCAAGTTATTTTGTTAGTTTAATTTCAAAACAAATTATTTATTTGTTAGTAGTAGTAGTTCTTGTAATCACAATCTTTTCAATCGGAATTTGGATTTTTCCTTTAATCAATTTGCCTGCTTTAAATATGCCAAATAATATTTTAGGATTGTTTTTAGTTTCTACTGTTTGCGGATTAACTGCTATTAGCTATGCCTTATGTATCGGCGTTTTTGCAAATACTCAAGAACAGTCGAGTGGTTTTGGAGCAGTGTCTATTGTTATTTTAGCTGTGATTGGTGGCGTTTTTGTTCCGCCTTTTGCAATGCCCGATTCGTTCCATTTAATTACTAAATTTTCGCCTTTTTATTGGAGCTTGCAAGCATACTACGATTTATTTTTAGAAAATAATAAATTTATTGATGTTTTAATAAATATTTTACCTTTGCTTATAAATATTGTAATTTTTCAACTTATTGCATTTATTGGCTTAAAACGAAAAAATTTAATATAATGGAAAAAGAAGAATTAAAACTTCAATTGAAACAACATATAATCAAGTATTTGAATTTGCTTGAAATGACTCCTGATGACATAAAAGATGACCAGCCATTGTTCGGCGAAGGTTTGGGTTTAGATTCAATCGATTCTTTAGAGCTAATTGTTTTATTGGAAAGAGAATACGGAATTAAAATTCAAGACCCCAAAGAAGGAAGAAAAGTGTTAGTTGATATTAACACTATGCTCGATTATATCCAAGAACATAGAACAAAATAATTTTTATGAGTCGAATAGTTGTAACTGGCATTGGTGCAATTAGTTCGCTTGGATATTCAGTTGTTGAAAATCGCAATTCGCTTGTAAATTCAAAATGCGGTTTATCTGCATTAGATAATTTTAAAACAAATTACTCCGATTTATTTAAGTTCGGCGAAATTAAAATTGAAAATAACAAATTAAAGAACATTCTTAATGTTAATGATGAAAGCAATACGCGAACATCACTTTTAGCATTTCATGCACTTAAAGAGGCAATTGCAGATAGTGGTTTAAATTTTAATGAAATATCTTCGTACGATACAGCACTTATTGTTGGCAATACTGTTGGTGGTATGTGTTTAACTGATGAATTATACAATGATGCCAATAGCGATACAAATGGCTCCCCTTATCTTTCCTCTTACGATTGCGGTTCTGTTACTTTGTTTTTACAAAAACAATATGCAATAAAAGGAGTTTGTAACACAATAAATACTGCTTGTTCGTCATCGGCAAATGCAATTATTTTCGGAGCTCGATTAATTAAAAACGGTTTTGCAAAACGTGCAATAGTTGGTGGTGTTGATAGTTTGGCAAAGTTTACAATTAACGGGTTTAATTCATTAGGAATTTTAGCTCCTCAAAATTGTAAACCATTTGATAAAGACAGAAATGGATTAAATTTAGGCGAGGGAGCTGGCTTTTTAGTTTTAGAAAAAGAAAGTGATGCAATAAACAAAAATCATTATGCAGTATTATCTGGTTATTGCAATGCCAATGATGCTTTTCACGCTTCTGCTTTATCTGAAAATGGCGAAGGTCCTTTTTTAGCTATGACTGAAGCTTTAAAACTTGCCAATTTATTCCCACAACAAATTGGTTATATAAATTGTCATGGCACAGGAACTGAAAATAACGATGAAGTTGAAAGTAAAGCTATGATTAGAGTTTTTGAAAATGTTCCACCTTTTGCATCTACAAAATCAAAAACAGGACATACTTTAGGCGCATCGGCAGCAATTGAAGCAGTGTTCAGTATTTTAGCACTTTATAATCAGGAAATTTATCCAAGTTTAAATTTTAATACTCCAATTGAAAGCACTAAGCTGATTCCCAATCTCAAATATCAAAAAAAATCTTTCGAACATGTTTTAACAAACTCATTTGGGTTTGGTGGAAATTGCAGTTCATTAATATTTTCAAAATTATAGTTGTTAATATTTTTTAATTGTTAAGAATCTCTGTATCTTTGAATATAATTTATATAAATATATTTGCCATGAAAACTAATATGAAACTAACTGCTGTCTTTGTGCCTGATGAAGATGGTGGTTTTATAGCATATATCGAAGAAATTCCTGGAGTAAACACACAAGGCGAAACACTCGACGAAGCAAAAGCGAATATTCTCGACGCCCTTAATTTAGTTATGGAAACTCGACGTACTTTAGCAAAGAAAGAATTAAAAAATAATCCTGCTCCAAAAAGAAAATATATAAGAGAAGATATTGTTTTTGCTTAATGAAAATAGTTGATTTTATAAGACATCTAAAAGTAAACTGATGCGAATTATATAGAGAAGGCGGTAATCATAGTATTTATATAAATGTTGTAAATAATAAAATTTCTGCAGTTCCACGTCATAAAGAAATAAAAAATAATTTGTGTAAGAAAATATGCAAAGATTTGGAAATTCCTTCACCATTTTAAGTTGAATTATAATTGTAACATTTTACATTTTTTTTCAAAATTATTACAATAGACATCTTTCCAAATAAATTGTTGCAAAATTAATATGTATATTGCCATGACCTTTAGGTTGAAAATAATCTATATATTGCCACGACCTTTTGGTCGTGGAATATTAAAATAAATAATCTGGCTTTAGCCAAAACAATATTATGCCATACATCAAAGAAAATATTTATGAAGGAATATAATGAGATTTTGAAATTACACGGATTTAGTAAAAATATTTTGGCTAAAGCCGCTTCTCCTCTTCACAATTCAACCCACGACCTTCCTTCGACTTCGCTCAGGATGACAGGTCGTGGCAATAAATGCTCATGGCAATTAAAAATTTAATTGGAAAGATGTCTAATGTACATTCATCAAACAACGTGTATATCGCCACAACAAACATTTTCTGATATTAATTTAGAAAAACTTAATGTTTCTGTTAATAATGTGTTAAATGTTATTGAACCAAAATACGAAGATATTCCATTAAATATTCTTCGCCGAATGGGAAAAGCAGTAAGAATGGGAATTGGTGCAGCTATGCAAATTTGTAAACTAAATAATGTAGATGGAATTATTATTGGTACTGCAAATGGCGGAATGGAAGATTGCATTAAATTTCTTAATCAGATTAAAACTTTTGACGAAGGAAAACTTACTCCTACCAATTTTGTTCAGGGAACACCCAACACTATTGCTTCGCAATTGGGATTGCTTATTAAAAATAATGGATATAACATTACACATGTCCATCGTGGACTTGCATTCGAAAATGCATTAATTGATGCACAAATGTATCTTTCCGAAAACCCTAATAACAACATACTCGTTGGTGGAATTGACGAAATATCTACTTATAATTATAACATCGAAAAACTTGGCGGTTGGTATAAAAACGAAATAATTAAAAATTCAGAATTGTACAATAACAATACAAAAGGAACGATAGCTGGAGAAGGTGTTTCAATGTTTTTATTAAACAATAATGAAGAAAACGCAATTACTAAAATTGAATTAATTAAAACAATAAGCACAAATAATGAAATTGAAGTTGCTGCTCAATTAAAATTAATTTTAAAAAACAAAAATATTGATGTTTTAATAACCGGTGAAAATAGCGATAACAGATTACAGAAATATTTTGAAGTTTGCGAAAATATTGTAAATGCAAACACATTAATTGTCCGATATAAGCATTTTTGCGGAGAGTATCCAACCGCTTCTGCTATTTCACTTTGGCTGGCTTGCGAATTTATAAAAAATCAAAATATTCCACAGCATTTTATTAAATGCAACTCAAATAAATCGAGCTATAAAAATTTTTTAATATACAATAATTATAAGGGTGAGCAACATAGTTTTATGTTGGTAACTGATGTTACGCATCGGTATTAATCCCGAAGGGATTCAGTTATTATAAGTGAATAGCTTTCCCCGCCAAAAAAGTGGGGGTAATAATTTTAAATTTTATTTTTTTTATTGAAAAGTAAAATATCTATTTATTAACGCAATAAATAACATTTTTTTTTAATTTAATTATTTTTTATAAATTTACGATTCATAAAAAAAGAAAAATGTATAATAATATTACATATATATTTCTAATATGGAGTTTGTTTATTTCATTTTTTTTAAATAATAAAGTTAATTCACAAAACATTCAATTAGCTGATAGCATTAAAAATCAGTTAACTATTGCAAAAGAAGACAGCACAATAATTACACTTTTTATTAAACTTGGAGATGTGTTTGAAGTTGATAATCCCGATTCAGCAGAACATTGTTACAAATTTGCTTTAAAAGCAGCAATTAAAAATTCTAACTCAAAATTTATCACTATTTGTTATAATAAAGTAGGATTATTTTACAGCAATAATGGCAATTACAAAGATGCAATTAAGGCATATCAAACATTATTAAATGTTATGATAATTCAAAAAAACGAACCTGAAGTGGCATATTGTTATTTGAATATTGGCGAGGTATATATGTATCAGGGGAACTATCTAAAAGCACTTGATTTATACCAAAAAGCATTAAAAATTTTTGAAAAATATAGTAAATCAAACAATTTGACTGTTTCATTATCGTGTAAAAAAGGTATGGTAAGAAGTTATAATGATATTGGAACTATTCATGCCGAAAACCAAGCTTTACCCCTTTCGCTTGAATATTTTAAAAAAGCTTTAGCAACAGAAGAATTAATTGGTGATAAGCGTGTTATATCAGGATGTTATAACAACATAGGTATTATTTATTATATGCAATCTGATTATCCGCAGGCTATTGAATATTACAAAAAATCTCTAAAAACTGCTGAAGAAATAAATGACAAGCCCGGAATGTCCGAAAGATATAATAATTTAGGGTTGGTATATGCTGATAAAGGAAATAATAATTTGGCAATAAACTATTATTTAAAATCTTTTAAAATTGATGAAAAACTTGGCGATAAAAAGGGAATGGCAATAGTTTTGGGTAATATTTCATTGTTAAATAATCAAATAAAAAATTATAAAGAAGCCATTAAATATGCCGAAAGAAGTTTAGAAATAGCAAAAAATATTGGTTCGCTTGATGAACAAAAATGTGCATATAATTATCTCTCATCAGCTTACGATAGTCTTGAAAATTATAAAAAAACAAGTCAATATTTAAAGTTATTTAAGTTACTTAACGACAGCATTTACAATATAGAATCTGGAAAACAGATAAAGGAAATGGAAGCAATTTATCAAACCGAAAAAAAACAAAAAGAAATAGAACTATTAAATAAAGATAAAGAACTTCAAAATGCTAAAATTAGCAAACAAGAAACCCAGAAAATTGGTCTTATTGCTGGTATTATTTTGATGCTTGTTTTATCAGTTGTCATATTTGTTAGCTATAATCAAAAAAAGAAAGCAAATAAACTACTTGTATTTCAAAAACATCAAATAGAAGAAAAAAACGAAGAACTTAATCAACAGAATGAAGAAATATCTTCGCAAAGAGACGAAATAGAATCGCAGAGGGATTTGCTAATTGAACAAAAAAATAAAATTGAAGAAATACATTCAGAATTAACTTCAAGCATTCATTATGCTAAAAGAATTCAAAATGCTTTATTACCAAAACCTGAGATTATTGATTCTATTTTATCTGATTATTTTATTTTATATAAACCACGTGATATAGTAAGTGGCGACTTCTACTGGGCAACTCAAACAAGGGGACATGCCCCATTGTTAATTGTTGCAGTAGCAGATTGTACGGGACATGGTGTTCCCGGAGCTTTTATGAGTATGCTCGGAATAAGCTTCCTTAATGAAATAGTACGAAAGCAAGAGATTACACAAGCAAATCATGTATTAAACGAACTTAGAAAGGAAATTGTTAACGCATTGCAACAAAAGGGACAAGTTGATGAACAAAAAGACGGAATGGATATTTCGTTGCTCGTTGTTAATACAGAAACCAACGAATGTCAGTGGGCTGGAGCAAATAATCCTCTTTATATTATTCGAAGTAATTCAGATTTGACAACTTTTGAAAAGTTGTCAAATCTTGAGGAACTTAAAGGCGATAAAATGCCCATTGCTATTTATCTCGTAATGAATGAGTTCACAAATCATAATTTTAAAGTTGCAAAAGGTGATTGTTTATACCTTTTTAGTGATGGCTTCTCTGATCAATATGGTGGTTCTAACAAAAGAAAATATTTATCGGGTAATTTTAAGAAATTACTGCAAAATGTTAGCAATAAATCAATGGAAGAACAGAAAACAATTTTAAACGAAACCATTGATTCGTGGATGAATTGCGGGAGAAAGACCTATGAACAAACCGACGATATTACTGTTTTGGGAATAAAAATTTAAGTAATTAATAAGGATAATATGATTTTACTAAACTCATGTATGAATTGTTTCTCGCAAAGACGCAATATACGCATAGTTATAAGTTCGCAAATGGTTAAAAATCATTTATATTTTTTTTCAACTCTGCGAGCTTTATTCTTAGATAGCTCTGCGCCTTTGCGTGAGAATTTTTTATGAATAAGAATATTTACAAATTTAAATATAATAAAATGTCAAATTTTGGAAAAACATGGTGGGGACAACAATGGCTTAATTCGCTAAACAATATTGATTACAGCAATCGTCTTCCTCGTGGAATTAGTTATGCTAACAAAGGTGCAGTAAAACAAATAACAATAACTAATAATCGTATTAGTGCAAAAGTTGCAGGCAGTCGCCCAACACCCTATAAGGTTGATATTATTCTACCTCCTTTTTTTGACCCTGAATTAAGAGAATTTATACTAAAATTAGCCCAAAAACCCGTTATTATTTCAAAATTATTGAACAGAGAACTCGACCCTGAAGTTCTAAATATTGCCCAAACAATGGGATTAAAAGTTTTTCCAAAACAATGGACCGATTTTAAAATGCAATGCTCTTGTCCCGATTGGGCTGTACCATGCAAACATTTAGCTTCTGTAATTTATAAATTAAGTACCGAAATTGATAATAATCCTTTTCTGGTATTCAATCTGCATAATGTTAATTTAATTGCCGAACTCAACAAAATAGGAATTAAAGTAAACAAAGAAAGTGCAGAAATTCCGAAAATAATTGATTTGTATTTTGATAACAAAAAGAACAAGAAAAAAGATTATAATACTGAAAACGCTTATCAAAAACTTGTTTTTTCAAAACTTACTCCTATTCACGAACCATTAATAGCTTTACTTTCCGATTTTCCACCTTTTTATACCGGCAGTGGTAATTTTAAAGAAAAATACAGCATCATGCTGAATAAAATAGTTAAAAATGCTCAGAAAGTTGTACACGGAAAAATAAGTTTAGAGAATCTTTTTATAAATGCAAAAATTCACGAATTAGACATTAATCACAGAACATCGCAAAAAATTACTATTAATGAAGAATTTTATTCGCGTGTACTTGTTAATGATAACAGATTTTCGCTGTTTGATTTTCTTCACCAGTTAGCACAAATTCCTTCGTCAAAAATTCTTGACTACCAACCTTCAACAGCTTCTTTGCATACTGTTTTGCACTTTGCTATTCATTTATTGGCTAACGGAGCCGTTGTTCCGCAAATTGTTCAGTTAAAAAATAAAGAATATTCTATTCGGTGGGTACCCGCTTTGTTATGTAAAGAAGTTAAACAATTGGTCGAAAAGTTAAATGATATTTTGCCACCCGAAATTTTTCTATGGGAAACACAAAATAAATACAAAGAAATTAATAACAATACCGGCTTTAATTTGCTTTCACTTTTTATTACCGAATTAATTAATATCTTAGGAGAATTTAAAATTGATGATTTGTTTCTGAATTTATTTTTCAAGAAAATAAATTATCCATTTACAAAACCCGGTGAAGACGCACTAAGCGGAGGTATTTCGGTTTGGATAAATAAATATTTTATAACACAAGGTACATATAAACCTGCAATTACAGTAAAAGAATTACCAAACGAGAAATTTCTTGTAACAATTAACATCGAAAACACTATAAAAAAATTTGATATACCAGTTTCGCTTTATGATATTTTGAATTTGAAAAAACATGAACTTGAGCGATACGAAATTTTACAATCATTAACCCAGTTAAGCAATTTTATTCCCGGACTTGATACATATATAAATACCAACGGAAATACAATAATTGAATTGGATATAGATACTTTTGCACCTTTTTTAATTCAGATGATTCCTGCAATTCAGTTACTTGATATTTCAATACTTCTTCCAAAATCGTTGCAATATATTCTTAAACCAAAAGCAAGTATAAAAGTAAAAAGCAAAGAAAAAAATGGAAAATCGTTTCTCCGACTCGACCAGTTGCTCGATTTTGACTGGCAAGTGGCTATTGGCGATACATTAATGAATGAAGAAGAATTTAAAAAGCTTCTGCAAAAATCAGACGGCTTAATAAAATTTAAAACCAGTTACATTTATGTTAAAAAAGAGGAGTTGGAAAAATTGTATAAACATTTTACCGAAACCAAAGAACTAAGCGCCTTTCAAATACTTCGTTCGGCTTTAAGTGGTGAGTATCTCGGAGCTAAAATTGAAATGACTGAAGAGGTAAATAAAATGATAAAAGAATTAACTGAATTTAACGAAATTCCTCTGCCAAATGGTATTAATGCACAACTTCGTCCTTATCAAAAGCGTGGCTATTCATGGATGTATCGTAACGCAAAAATTGGTTTTGGCAGTGTTATTGCCGATGATATGGGATTAGGCAAAACTATACAGGTAATTGCTACCATACAAAAATATAAAGAAGAAGGCTTGCTCGAAAATGATAAAGTTTTAGTAGTTGTACCTACCGGACTATTAAGTAACTGGGAAGCAGAAATTCAAAAATTCGCACCTTCTTTAAAAGCAAAAATTTTTCATGGAACAAATCGCAAAATAGAAGATAAAGAGGAGTTTGATGTATTAATTACTTCGTATGGCGTGATTAGAAGTGATGCAAAAAATTTAAAAAAGAAAAACTGGCATACTTTAATTATTGATGAAGCACAAAACATAAAAAACATTAACACCGAGCAAACCAAAGCAATTAAAAGCATTCCTGCCAATAATTTTATTGCAATGAGCGGAACACCTGTTGAAAACAGGTTAAGTGAACTCTGGAGTATTGTTGATTATAGTAATCGCGGATTTTTAGGTAATCTGAAAGAATTTAATGATACTTATGGTAACCCTATTCAACAATTTAATGATATAGAAGTTGCCGAAAAACTCAAAAAAGTTACATCTCCTTTTCTTATGCGAAGATTGAAATCGGATAAATCAATTATTTCCGATTTGCCTGATAAAATTGAGATGGACTGTTTTGCAACTTTAGCCAAAGAGCAAGCTTCGTTGTACGAGAACACTTTACAAAAAGCTCTTGACGAAATTGAAGGAATTACCTCTACCGACCATAAATCTTTATTTGTAAGGCAAGGATTGGTTTTGCAGATGATTCTGGCATTAAAGCAAATTTGCAATCACCCTACCCAGTTTCTTAAAAACAACGTGCTTGATGTTTCGCTTAGCGGTAAATTAGATTTGCTTTTCGATAAGCTCGACAGCATAACAGAGAGCAACGAAAAAGTTCTTGTTTTTACACAATTTACCGAAATGGGAAAACTTCTAAAACATTTTATTACCGAAAGATATAAAGATGAACCAATGTTTTATCATGGTGGCTGTAACATTAAACAACGTAACGAAATGGTAAACAATTTTCAAACTAACCGTGCCGAAAAAATATTTATACTTTCACTTAAAGCAGCCGGAACTGGTTTAAATCTCACCGCAGCCAATCATGTAATTCATTACGACCTTTGGTGGAACCCCGCAGTTGAAACTCAAGCCACAGACAGAGCATATCGAATCGGGCAAAAAAGTAACGTAATGGTTCACAGGTTTATTACTAAAAATACTTTTGAAGAACGAATTAATGATATGATTCAGAGTAAAAAGCACCTCGCCGATATTACAGTAGCTACAGGAGAAAACTGGATTGGTAATTTAAGTAACAGAGAGTTAAGGGATATTTTTAAACTTGAAAAATATTAAAATAAATAGTCCCGAAACATCGGGATAGATTTTAAAAACTTAAGCAGATTCTTCGCTAATCTCCCGAAGCATCGCATACGCGTCAAGCTAATAACCCATTTTTGGCTTAAAAGCCCCTGATTCTCAATAAAATGATTGGGACTAAAGTCCCCTGTTTTGTGGTGCATCTATATACCCCGACCTGAAGGTCGGGGCTAATAATTCTATTCAATTATAATAGATATTATATAAGTTAGAATATCAATAGAACAAAGATAAAATAATTAACAATCGAATGTCTATTTTATTACGGAAATTTGCTGTGGGTTAAATAATTTTAAAGTCACATTAAACACTTAACTTATATAATGTCTAATTAATAAACCCTACATTTATGTCGGGGGTTTGAATGCCACATTTGATGCGGGCTTTAGCCCATAAATTCAATCCTTAACTTGACGCCAATGCGAAGCATCGGGACAGAATGACAAAAAGTGAATAGTGAATCAAAAACTATAAACTCGAAACTATAAACTTTTTGAACAATGTAGCTACATATTCCTTCTATACTCCCCTCCAACATCAAACAATGCATTGGTAATTTGTCCAATAGAGCAATATTTACCTACCTCCATTAATTTTTCGAATATGTTTTGATTTTTTATTGCAGTATGTTTTAATTCTTCCAGTAATGCTGGGGCTTTATCTTCGTTAGTTTTATGAAGTTGTTCAAGCATATAAATTTGGTATTTCTTTTCGGTTTCAGTCGCACGAATTACTTCGCCTGGAGTAACCGTAGGCGAACCTTTGCTTGACAAGAATGTGTTTACTCCCATTATAGGAAGTTCACCAGAATGTTTTAAAGTTTCGTAATAAAGCGATTCCTCTTGAATTTTGCTACGCTGGTATGTTGTTTCCATTGCACCTAAAACTCCCCCACGTTCAGTAATTCTGTCAAATTCTGCCATTACAGCTTCTTCAACTAATTCTGTTAACTCTTCAATTATAAATGCACCTTGTGTGGGATTTTGATTTTTAGCTAAACCAAGTTCATGATTTATTATCATTTGAATTGCAATAGCACGGCGAACAGATTCTTCGGTTGGTGTTGTTATGGCTTCGTCATAAGCATTTGTGTGCAAAGAGTTACAGTTATCGTAAATTGCATAAAGGGCTTGTAAGGTTGTGCGTATATCATTAAAATCTATTTCTTGTGCATGTAATGAACGACCAGAAGTTTGAATATGATATTTTAATTGTTGTGAACGTGCATTTCCTTTGTATTTTAATTTCATTGCTTTTGCCCAAATAATACGGGCTACTCGTCCAATTACCGAAAATTCAATATCAATACCGTTTGAGAAAAAGAATGAAAGGTTAGGTGCAAATTTATCAATATCCATCCCTCTTGATAAATAATATTCTACGTAAGTAAATCCATTTGAAAGTGTAAAAGCTAATTGTGATATAGGGTTAGCACCTGCTTCGGCAATATGATAACCTGAAATAGAAACTGAATAAAAATTGCGAACATTGTTATTTATGAAATATTCCTGCACATCGCCCATTAATTTCAATGAAAAATCAGTTGAAAAAATGCAAGTGTTTTGTCCCTGATCTTCTTTTAAAATATCGGCCTGCACGGTACCTCTGACTTTAGAAATAGTTTCTATTTTAATTTTTTCATAAACTTCTTTAGGCAAAACATGGTCACCTGTAACACCGAGCAAAATAAGTCCTAATCCATCATTTCCTTCGGGTAATTTTCCTTGATATTGTGGGCGGACTGTTCCTTTCTTTTTGTATATTTCGTTTATCTTTTTTTCAACCTGAGTAGTGAGGTTATTTTGTTTAATATAAATTTCGCATTGTTGGTCAATGGCAGTATTCATAAAATATGCAACCATAATTGGAGCTGGTCCATTTATAGTCATTGACACAGAAGTAGATAAGTTGCATAAATTAAATCCGGAATACAATTTTTTCGCATCATCTAAACAACTGATTGAAACGCCTGAATTTCCTATTTTTCCATAAATATCGGGGCGATTATGTGGGTCGCTTCCGTATAATGTTACAGAATCAAAAGCAGTTGATAACCTTTTTGCACATAATCCACGCGATACATAATGGAATCTTTTGTTTGTTCTTTCTGGTCCGCCCTCGCCTGCAAACATACGTGTTGGGTCTTCGCCTTCGCGTTTAAATGGAAAAACTCCTCCTGCATAAGGAAACTCTCCAGGAACATTTTCTTTTAAATTCCATTTTAAAATATCGCCCCATGCTTTGTATTTTGGCATCGAAATTTTTGGAATTATAGTGTGCGAAAGGGTTTCGGTATGAGTTTTAATTTTAATTTCTTTATCGCGAACTTTAAAAATGTAATATTCCTTTTTGTAAGATTCGATTTTTGCATTCCAGTTTTCTAAAATTTTACGATTGTTTTTTTCTAAATCTTCATTCAAATCATTGTAAATTGATTCTAATTCTTCAACAATGTGTTTATTGTTTTTATTTTTCTTGATTACTTCAATAGAAAGTTTTAACCCGTATAGTTTTTGTGCAATTTCAGCTTGTTCTTCTACATTATGGTTATAACCTCTTATTGTGTCTGTAATCTCCGATAAATATCTTACTCGTTGAGGAGGAATTATGAAAATTTTTTCAGGAATTTCATTTTTTATGTGAGTTGTTAATTTAAAGTGCACACCGAGTTTTTCATTAGATTTTTCTATTATAGCTTTAAAAAGCTGATTAACTCCAGGGTCGTTAAATTGTGAAGCAATAGTTCCATAAACAGGCATTAAATCAACATCTTTTTCGAAAAGTTTATGGTTACGTTGATATTGCTTTTTTACATCTCTAAGTGCATCCATTCCACCACGTTTATCAAATTTATTTATCGCAATTATATCTGCGAAATCGAGCATGTCAATTTTTTCTAATTGCGATGCTGCACCGTATTCGGGTGTCATAACATAAAGCGAAAAATTACTGTGGTCAATAATTTCTGTATCAGATTGTCCAATACCTGATGTTTCTATAATTATTAAATCGAATCCTGCAATTTTTAGTATGTTTATTGTTTCTATTACATATTTTGATAAAGCTAAATTGGATTGTCGTGTTGCCATTGAACGCATATAAACTCGTGGATTGATTATGGAATTCATTCTTATTCTGTCGCCTAATAACGAGCCACCCGATTTGCGTTTTGAAGGGTCAACACAAACTATTGCAATTTGTTTTTTTGGAAACTCAATTAAAAATCTTCTGACAAATTCATCAATTAGCGACGATTTGCCTGAGCCACCTGTACCCGTTATTCCTAATACGGGAATTGTGATTTTTGATGCAAGTTTGTTTATTTCTGAAATTTCTTTTCTTATTTCATCGGGATAATTTTCAACTGCCGAAATAACTTTTGCAATTGAATGGTGGTCATTGTTTTGAATTTCTTTAATGTTGATTTTTATTTTTTTACCGCAAGGATAATCGCATTTTTCTAACATGTCATTAATCATTCCCTGCAAACCCATTGCCCTACCATCATCGGGCGAATATAATCGGGTAATACCATATTCTTGAAGTTCTTTAATTTCTTTGGGAAGTATAACTCCTCCACCGCCACCAAAAATTTTAATGTGTCCACAGCCTCTTTCCTTAAATAAATCGAGCATATATTTAAAAAATTCAAGATGTCCGCCTTGATACGAAGTAATTGCAACTGCCTGAACATCTTCCTGAATAGCACAATCAACAATCTCCTGTACCGAAATGTTATGACCTAAATGAATTACTTCGGCTCCCGACGACTGAAGTATTCTACGCATAACATTAATTGTAGCATCGTGTCCATCAAATAACGAAGCTGCAGTTACAATTCTTATATGATTTTTTGGTTTATATGGCTCAATATCCTGCATAAATAATTTTATTTATAAAGACTTCAAAAGTCAGAAAAAAATTTGAAAAATAAAAAATGTTATGCAACTATAATAAAATTTGCCACAATCTCGAAGTTTCGGGAGTACAAATTTTCTAAAACTTTTATGGTTATTTCAACTCTTTATTTTCATTATTCTTTAGTCTTTTGGCATTTTTTCCTGTAACAATTTTTTCTCCGGTTTTAGCTTCAATTTCTTTTCTTGTATTTCCTGCTATGGTGCCTCCTTGTTTAGCAATGGCTTTATTTTCTTCAAAAGTTTTCGGTTCTTTTTTCTTAGAAATTTCAGTTGTAGTGGCTTCGGCAAGCATATTTAGAACTAATTCCAAATTTGTCATGTGATCACGAAGATTTTCTTTTTTCAGATCTTTCAGTTTCTTGTATTGTTTTGTTGTTACTCCTGCCCATGCTTTAGTAATTTCATCGGTAAGTATTGCATATTCCTGGCCTTTTTTAACTCTACATTTATCCCATTCATCAGTTAGATCTTTTCTTACTTCAATGCTTTTAAGTCGTTGATTTACCCATTCTTTTGAATAACCTTTTCGCAAATAAGTATCCATTATACGGTCAATTCCAATTTCAGGGTCTTCAATTTCATCAATTCTTTCTCTGCCAACTTTTGCAAGCCACATTTTAAATGGTTCGGCTTTTGGCGAAGGAACAGATTGAATAAGTCGAAATAATTGCTCTGTATCAGCAACATCGGTAAGTCGCATTTTACCATCTGGAGCAATCATTTTCAAACCGTGACAATTCGTCACGGTTTCATTTCCTTCTTCTTTTAGTCTTTGCTTAAGTTTTCTCCAATAGGCATTTGCATCAACACTTTCTGTTAATACGGCTATTACATCTATAATCGAAAAATACCATTTTTCTTTATCCTCATTCCAAATTGTACGAATCTTTTTACTGTTGAATACTTTTATTGCGTTTTGTTTTTCCATTTAATATTTGTAAAATTTTCTTGTGAAATATTTAAATTGTAAATTTCAGAAAAAATTTTGAAAAATAAAATTGGTAACTAATCTTGTCAAAATTAATAATATTGTGAGTAATTTATAGAACCGTCTTTAATTTGAAAATTTATTACTCCAGATTAAAAAATCAAGCATTTACCTTAGGCAATTAATCGAAGCTAACACTACATGGCTAAAAAAAGCGATATAAATAGAGTCTGTCTATAAAGTCCGCTGACTGCGTTATGCTCGTTTTGAAAACAGTCATTTACATTAGTAAACTCCTTGATTTTCAAAACTTC
>MENF01000159.1 GCA_001769035.1 Bacteroidetes bacterium GWA2_32_17 | reverse complement strand
TCAAAATTATCGGCAAAAAAGCCGTTGTTGGCATTGGCACCCCAATAAGTTCCATCAAAATCGAGTACCTGATAAAATGATTTTTCTACTCCTATATTATCGGCATCGGTAAAAGTAGCAGTAAAATCGGCAGTTTCCCATGTATTTGGAGTAGAAATGGAGGTTGTAGGTAAAATATTATCGGGCGATAAAGATGTCCAATTAGCAGTCCATCCAGTTGCAGTAGTGCTACAATCAGAGCGAAACTCAATGGTCATAGAACCGCTATTAGCGGTAACAGTACCAGGACCACTTGTCCCTGTGTAATATCCAATAAGCGGAGCCCAAACATCAGTTCCATCATATATGTAGAGGTAATCCCAAGTATTTTCTATGTCAAAACTGCTAAAATTAAGAATAACTGCAGATGCACCTGTTGGGCTAATTACCCATATTTTTCTTTCATCATCTACATAATTTCCGCCAGAGCCGCCTGAATCATAAAAATTTCCTGTGGCGGTAGTCAGTGTAGTGGCAGTAGTGCTATTGTTTATTAGTTTGTAGTAATAATCCCAGTTCCAGTTTGGACCAGGGTCTGTATGCGTTTGGTTTGGATAATGTTGATGACCTTTTACTTGACAGCACGAGCCGGGAATACCTGACACATTGTAGTATGTTGTGGCAAGCCAGGGCCAAAAACCTGTACGAACTGGATTTATTCCATAACCACTATTTACACAAATATCTCTTGATAATGCCGCCGAAGCTGTGTACATAGCAACTGTGTACCAGCCGGTTTGGCTTGCATATCCTTCGTGTTCAAAACCAATGGTGTATGGATTTTCGGAACCAACATGCCATGCTTTATCAGCTTCTGCAACCATTTGAGTTATTTGCCCATCAGATGAACGTAAAACATAATGAGCCGAAACACTTGCTGTACAGTTATTAAACCATGAAATACAGCCGGCATAACTTCCTTCAACATCGTGTATAGTTACTGCTGAAACTGCTTGTGACCTTCCGTAAGTAAAGTTATCTGTACATGCCAAATCCCATAATGCAGGTGGATAATCAGTTGAAGACGGACTAAACGAAGGTGTCGGATTATTTTGCTGATAGCGAATTCCTTTGGTATTGATGATTGTAGTATCAGAAATAATAATATGAGGTGAACTTAATATTTTGTAATTATTTTCGCCAAATATATTAATAAAATCAATTTGATAGCAAGAAAAATCGCATAAACTCTGATAGTACGGAGTGTTTAAAAAATAATACACACTATACAAATGACTATTTAACGCAAAATTATCTTGTAATTCTTGTGTAACGGGAAGCTCACTAAGTTCAATCAAAACAGGAATTTGAGCTTCTGGTTTCATACTGCTGACATTAAGTTTTGTTTTAATTAAACTGTATGCAGCAGCATAAGCCATAATATTTTTTTCGGGACTTTGTATTATGTCGTTTACTGAAATACCAGATAATTCGGAAACTTTAATAAGATTGTTTCGGAAATAATTTTTTCCATTCTTAACAAGTCCCATTACTCCATAATACTTGGGTAATCCTATACAGCTTTCTGCACCACCTGAATTATGAGTAATGTGAAAAAACCGGCTATTAGTAAAAGCAACAGCTTCAAGCATACCAAGTGGCACAGCAGGAAATTTCTGATAGGCATTTTCATAAAATGTCTTTACTTTTTGGTAATTGTTGACAATTGCTTTGTTTACATCGGAAGTTATTTTTGATATTTGTGAATTATTTACAACATCGTTTTGAGCTAATACAACTAAAGTAAAAGCAATAAGCATTAATGTAAAAAAGAACTTTTTCATTTTTATAGTATTTTATACAAAAATACAAAATTTTAATAAACAATGAAAATATTAAAAAAAACGGTAACTATTCAGTATGCATAAAATTGTCACGCAAAGTCGCAGAGAACGCAATGAAAATAGAAAAAATAAATGGGTGACAAAGGGTTTTGCAATGTCAAAATCAACAAAAAAGTAGAAACTTTTATGAGATGGCAGTTTTTCGACAAGCTCAAGATGACAGCCTGCTATGACGTTAAACCACGCAATCGCTCGTTTTCGAAGCATCGGGACTGTGAATAATTGTTTCTTTCGGATTTGACTTGTTTTAGCACGCAATGAAAAAAATCATAAATGATTTTTTTAACTCTGCGAGCTTAAAACTTTGCGAGCATTGCGTCTTTGCGTGACAATATATTTGCGAGAAATATGGTGCAAGTTAAACGAAAAATTATATTAACTTTAACAAGATTAGTTACAAAAAACGATTTATTTTAATAATGCTTTAACAGGTTCAATACCTTCGTAAGTTCCTTCCTGAATAGCTTTTAAAACTGCTCCACCTCCTGTAAAAATATAATAATGCGGACTATCTAATGCAACGATGTACAATCCAGGCAATAAACGTTTTAACTCTTGCATAGTATCGCCACCGCCATATAATTTAACTGATTCGGGGCTTTTGTCAATAAGTTCATCGAGGGCAATTGTACCTTCGTTAAAATGAGGTGTATAGCCCATAACAGCATTCACAAAAATAGTTTTTGCTGAATGGAAAATACTTATAACATTCTCTTCGTGGAATGACTCTTTTGCTACATCAAGAACATAATTTAATTTTGTTCCGGATTTTAATTTGCGAATATCGTGAACACGATTTTGGTTTTCAAATTTGCCCTCCATAGTATCTGACTCTATAATAAATGGTAATTCGATGAGCTTGCCTGGAAATTGCAACGAGTACTCTACAAATTTTTTAGCGTGCTCTAAATCTTCCTGTTCTATTCCTTTTATAGAGATATTGTACTTTGCACATAAATAAGCATTATAAATTACTCCACCAAGAACTAAAAAATCGGCTTTTTTAAGCAGGGCATATAAAGGTTCAATTTTTGTGTCGAATTTTGCTCCAGCTACAACTGCTACAAATGGTTGAATAGGATTAAAAATTCTTCCTAAATTACTTAATTCTTTTTGCATTAAAAATCCGGCATACGAAGGAAGATATTTATTTACTTTTACAGTTGATGTATGTGGCTGCCACGAGCCGAAAGCATCGTTAACATAAATATCGGCAAGCCCGGCTAACTGATTAGCAAAGCGTTCTGAATCGTCCCTTTTTGATTCTTCGCCTTGAAACCAGCGAGTATTAGGCAAATAAATGGCATCAATTTCTCCATCTTTTAAATCTTTAATAAGATGATTTACAGATGTTTCGATTCCAAGGTAGCCAAGTTTTTCGTGCTGGTAAAATTCCGGGATTTTGATATTTATATGAAATTTATTTTGCAAGTATTCAACAATTGGTTCTACCGATGAGTTTTTATCAATTGCAATTTCACCAGTTTTTTTGTCTTTTGGACGACCAACGTGAGTCATCAAAATTATTTTTCCGCCTTTGGCATTTATATGATAAAGTGTGCCAAAAGTAGCGTCAATTCTGTAAGGGTCATAAATTATTCCTTTTTTAACTACGTTATGGTCAACGCGAACCAACACAATCTTTCCACGAAGGTCGGCTTCTTGTAATCCTCTAATATTAAGTGTTTGCATAAAAATGTTCAAAAAGTTTAAAAATGTTCATTGTTCTATGTTCAAAAAAGTTCAAAAATGTTCATTGTTCTATGTTCAAAAAAGTTTTCAGTTTCGAGTTTTAAGTTTCGGGTAAAAAAAGTTCACTGTTCAAAAAAGTTCATTGTTCTATGTTCATTGTTCTTTACGAAATACGAATTTTACGAATATACGAATTTACAATGTATTTCTATTTATTTCTATCTATTTCATTGTTCTATGTTCAAAAAAGTTCAAAAATGTTCATTGTTCTATGTTCAAAAAAGTTTTAAAAAGTTTACTGTTCATTATACTTTGTACTTAATACTTTGTTTACTGGTTTTACTATTAATTTCTAATTAATTTTATTTTACGAGATAAGTTTTGCAATTATTTTTTCTTTGGAGCTTTTGTTGCTGAGCGTTTTTCTTTTGCAGAATGTTCTATTTTGTGTGGACCACGAATAGCAAAAATACCTGGCAATTCTTTTCCTTCGAGATATTCTAACATTGCACCACCACCTGTAGAAACATAACTCATTTGGTCGGTTAAGTTAAATTGGTTAAGAGCAGCAACAGTATCACCACCTCCAATAAGCGAAAACGAACCGCTAATTGTTGCGCTGGCAACGGCAATAGCAATTGATTTTGTTCCCTGACGGAAATTCTGCATTTCGAAAACACCTAATGGTCCGTTCCATAAAATTGTTTGTGAGTGACTAATAATTTCGGCAAACCTACGACACGATTTTGGACCAATATCAAGTCCCATCCATCCATTTGGAATATTATCAGACGAAACAACTTTTGTTAAAGCTTCATTTGAAAACCCGTCTGCAACAACAGCATCGGTAGGCAAATACAAGTTAACACCTTTAAGCATAACTTCTTGCACTATACTTTTTGCTAATTCAATTTTGTCTCTTTCTATAATTGAATCACCTATTTTACCACCCAATGCTTCCATAAAAGTAAATGACATTCCTCCCCCAACTATTAAATTATCAACTTTACTTATTATATTTTTAATGATGCCTATTTTAGTAGAAACTTTGGCACCTCCAACTATTGCTGTAAACGAAGGTTCGGCATCAAATAAAACTTTATCTAAATTTTTAATTTCATCTTCAAGTAATAGCCCAAAATAGCTTTTACCTTTAAAATATTTTGCAATAGTTGCAACCGAAGTATGATTTCGATGCGATGTTGCAAAGGCATCGTTGATGTATGCGTCGGCAAGTGAAGCTAATTCTTTGGCAAATTTATCGTCGCCGGCTTCTTCTTCTTTATAAAAACGAAGATTTTCCAACATCGCTACTTCACCGGTTTTCATTTTTCCGCATACCTCAAATGTTTTAGCACCAAACAAATCACGGGTAAAAATAACATTGCGTCCAAGCAATTTGGAAAGTACCGGAACAATTGGTGTAAGCGAATAATCGGGTTCATAACCATTAGGACGACCAAGATGCGACATCAAAATTACGGTACCTCCATCGTTTAAAACTTTGTTTATTGTAGGAATTGACTCACGAATACGCGTGTCGTCCATAACTTGTCTGTTATGGTTTAATGGTACGTTAAAGTCAACCCTGATAAGGATTTTCTTTCCTTTAAAATTTACATCGTTTATTGAATTCATTGCTCAAATATTTATTAATTTACAGGCATCTAAAATATGAATTATTTTTTAATTAATTTTGAAAATCATAAAAAATAATAATTTTACGTAATTTTTTAAAGATGAAATTTTCTGAAGTAGTTGGTCAGCAAAGTGTAAAAAGAGCATTGATTTTCTCAAAAAAAGAGAATAGAATTCCCCATGCTTTATTATTTGTTGGACCCGAAGGATGTGGAAAATTGGGATTGGCTGTTGCTTTTTCACAATATATTAATTGTGAAAACCCACAAGAAGTTGAAAGTTGTGGCATTTGTCCATCATGCTTAAAATATCAAAAATTAGTACATCCCGATTTGCATTTTGTTTTTCCATTAATGAAAGTTAATGAAAACACTTTGGTATGCAATGAATTTATGAAAGAATGGCGTGAAATGTTAAACTCAAACATTTATTTTACTCCATTGCAATGGTATTCGCATATTGGGCGGGAAAACAAACAGGGAACAATTTATGCCGAAGAAGCTGGCGAAATAATTAAAAAACTGAATTTAAAAACTTTTGAGGCAGAATATAAATGTATGCTCATTTGGTTGCCTGAGAAAATGAATATTACTGCTGCTAACAAATTGCTAAAGATTCTTGAAGAACCACCTTCAAAAACAGTTTTTATATTAATTGCCGAAGAAACTGAGCAAATGCTTTCAACATTATTATCGCGGTGCCAGTTGGTTAAAATTCCACCAATAAAAGACAGCGAAATGCACGAGGCATTAAGTAATCAATATCAGGTATCAGAACACGACCTTAATAATGCCGTTTTATTATCGGAAGGGAACATTATAAAAGCTTTCAAATTACTCGAAAATAATTCTGATAATCAACAGTTTTTCGAAAGTTTTAAAAATGCAATGCGTTTAGCATTTTCATTTAATGTTGTAGAAATTATTAAATGGACAAACGAAATTGCAGGTTTTTCGAAAGAAAAGCAAAAAGATTTTTTGATGTATATGTTAAAGGTTACAAGAGATAACTTTTTAATTACCGAAGGTGCAGAAAATAAAGTTGTACATCGTCCCGAAGAAGCCGAATTTAGCATAAAATTTCATAAGTATATTAACGAGCGAAATGTTTTTACAATTGTTAAAGAATTAGAAAGTGCTTATAATCACTTAGAAAGAAATGGAAATCCTAAAATTGTTTTGTTAGATATGATGCTTTCAATAGCCCTAATAATAAAATCTTAAATTTCTAATTACTTTTGTAATCTAAAAAGAAGTAAGAAATGAGAAGTAGAAATAAATAGAAATAGTTAGAAATAACTTAATAACTTAATAACTTAATAAAGTGAAAAGTTAAAATAAACAGAAAGAAAATGAACAATATATTTTGTATTTCGAGAGGGTGTCATTTAAAAGTAGATACAGATAACATTTGTAAATGTGAAGTATCCGATTCCTGTAATAAACTTGATGTAACAAATTGGCTCGAAGATGTTCCACTGTCGGCAATTGTTCCCGATATTGCTGAAGTCAGATTTAAAAATAACCGTAAGCTATTTTACAGAAATGTAAATGGGTTAGAATTAAAAAAAGGTGATGTAATTGCAGTTGAAAGCAGCCCAGGACACGATATTGGTATTGTTTCATTAATTGGCGATTTGGTTTATGAGCAAATGAGAAAATGCAACAGTGACTCACAAAGTCAGGATATTAAGAAAATTTACCGTAAAGCTAAATCAACTGACATTGAAAAATGGGCAGAAGCAATATCTTTAGAAGAAAAAACAATGATTTCGGCACGAAAAATTGCTGAAAGTCTTAAATTAAACATGAAAATAGGTGATGTTGAATATCAAGGCGATAAGACTAAAGCTGTTTTCTATTATATTGCTGATGAGAGGGTTGACTTTAGGGAGTTAATTAAAGTTCTTAGTTCTGAGTTTAAGGTAAGAATAGAAATGAAACAAATTGGTGCCCGTCAGGAAGCTGGGCGTATTGGTGGTATTGGTGCTTGTGGTCGTGAATTATGTTGTGCTACATGGATATCGAATTTTAATTCTGTTTCAACAAATTCTGCCCGCATACAAGATATATCGCTTAACCCGCAAAAACTAGCCGGACAGTGCAGTAAGTTAAAATGTTGTTTGAATTATGAATTAGATGTTTACATTGATGCACGAAAAGGTTTTCCCGATAATTACGATAAAATTGAAACAATTGATGGAACTTTATATCTTCAAAAAACTGATATTTTCAGACAGTTGTTATGGTATTCAAAAGAACAAAATAACATGACAAATGTTATTGCAATTTCACTCGAACAGCTAAAAGACATACTTCTTAAAAATAAAAACGGAGTTAAAGCCGAAGCTTTTAACAACGAGGAAAAGGAACAAACTGATAATTTAGATTTTACAAATGTGGTAGGACTAGAAAGCTTAACCCGCTTCGATAATAAGAAGAAAAATAATAATAGAAAAAAAAAGAAGAATAACCGAAAGTTTTAAATGCGATTTTAAAGCACTAATGTCATCCTTCGAGTACCTCAGAGTGGCTGCATTGTCATCTTAATAAAAATGTCTGAACCACAGGTTTCAACAAGGGGTCATGGCCCCTTGTTAATCAGTGGTTCAGACAATCTGGCAAGCAGGTGTTGGTTTAGAAGGTGGTGAAAAAATAATTATTGTGTCTAAATATTTATCTTATAAATATTTATTAGCATCAAACACAAAATAAAAATCATTCGTATTATTAATTTTTTCTTCGATGGTGGCTTCAATTAATTCACAGGAGTTTTTTAACAAACAAGTTATGTAGCCCAACTCCTCAAATAATGAAATAACAAACTTTCTATTTTCTGCACCACTAAGCTCGCTTTGCACTAAAGGTTTGTGTTTTGTTAAAGTGTTTATTAAATTTGCAAAAACAAATTGCTCATATCCTTCAACATCGCATTTAATAAAATCAACTTTGGTAAGTTCCGAAAATAACTCATCGGGTATTCGCATCGGCACTTCAAAAGTTTGAGCAATATTATTCTCGTTGTTATTAACAATGTGCGTCATGCCATGGTGAAGAACACCCCTGACAACAGGAGTTCCCATTTTTACTGTTGTATTTTCGGAGCCAAGGGCAAAAGGAAGAAGTTCTGTTTTTTTACAAAAATTCTGAGGTACGTTTTTTTTCCATATTTTGCCAAATATTGGAATAGGTTCAACTGCATAAAGTTCTCCATTTTTTCCGGCTAGTTTTGATAAAAAATGACTATAATAACCTACGTTGGCACCAATATCTATACAAACAAAACCGGGTTTAATTATTTTTTTAAGGAAAAAAAGCTCGGGATATTTTTCTTTTAAAAATCCGAAATTAATAATTCGGATGTATATAAAACTAACAAATTGCAAATAACCTTTAAATCCTAATAGTTTAAGTAAAAGATTTCTGATTATTTTCATCATTTTATTTCCTCAAAATCAACATATTCTCCCTTGTTATCATATGTTGATTCTTTTTTGTTTTTGTCGGTTTTATTATTAAATGTTGTGTTGTCAGTTTCTTGCTTTGATTGTTTGTTAAAATTACTCATTAGTTTACGGGCTGCTAATTTTAAAAATAAAACAGCAACTATTCCAAGAATAAAAATGAATAAGAAGGCAAAAAATATGAATTTTAAAATAAACATTTGCGAATTATAATTTAGGCAAAGTTAAAAACAAAATTAAATTAATAAAAATCAGAAAAACGTTTGCCACAGATTACTCAAATATCACAGATAAAAAAAATAATTAATAAAGCGCACACTAAAGATTGAAAGTGATAACTCATTTCAAACATGTTTATTTAGTGTCTGTCCATAATGTCCGATTTTTTCGTTATGCTCGTTTTGAAAACAGTCATTTACTATAGTAAACTCCTTGGTTTTCAAAACTTCGCATGCCTCAAACTCGAACATTATGAATCAGACACAGAGTTTATAGAAAGACACTATTTAATTTCCAATATGAAATCAGATAAATAAAATAGAATGCCTCGAAACGTAGTGTTCTCCGATAAATTCAAAATATTTTAAAATAATTTGGTGATTAATAAAAAAACTATTATTTTTGCAATCCAAAATTTAAACATTTTAAATAAAAAATATTATGAAAAGGACTTTTCAACCTTCAAATCGTCGCAGAAAGAACAAACACGGTTTTCGCGAAAGAATGTCAACTGCTAATGGTCGCCGTGTTCTTGCAACACGCAGAGCTAAAGGCCGTAAAAAATTAACCGTATCTGACGAACAAAAAGGCAAATAAGCTTTTAAACTAAATCATTATAATAAAAGTAAAGAGCAATCTTTACTTTTTTTATTTGTCGGGACTTCTAAAATCCGATAGCTATCGGATTTTAGAACCCCTATTTAATTAATTTATTAATTTTGATAAATATTTCGATTTGAAAAAAAAAATTGATATAATAGAAAATAAAGTTAAAAATAACGAACGGATAACAACCGACGATGCAATATTTTTGTACGAAAATGTACCACTTGGTAAACTTGGTTCGCTCGCTAATTTCATTAAAAACAAAATAAACGGAAAAGAAGTTTATTTTAACCGAAATATTCATATTGAGCCGACAAATGTTTGCTTGTACAGATGTAAATTTTGTTCTTTCTCGAAAGATGAAAACGACAGTTTAGCATGGAATTATACGCATGATGATATTATCTCTATTGTTAAATCGCACATTAAAGATAAAATCACAGAAATTCATATTACCGGTGGAGTTTATCCAAACCGGGACATAACTTGGTTTACAGAATTATTTGTAAAAATAAAAGAAATTTTTCCTCAAATTCATATTAAAGCATTTACTGCAATTGAACTTCAATATTTATTTCGCATAAGTAATATTTCACTTGAAGTAGGATTAAAAAAATTAATTGAAGCCGGACTTAATTCACTTGCTGGTGGTGGAGCCGAAATTTTTGATAATGAAATCAGAATGAAACTCTGTCCCGAAAAAGGGCCTGCCGAAATTTGGTTAAATATTCACGAAACCGCTCACAATCTCGGGCTATCATCAAATGCTACAATGCTTTACGGACATATCGAAAACTACCAGCATCGTGTAATGCATATAAACGAGTTGCGAAATTTACAAGATAAAACTAATGGCTTTAATGCTTTTATCCCATTAAAGTTTCGTAAGCAAAATAACTTTTTATCATATTTACCCGAAATCTCAATAATTGAAGATTTAAGGAATTTTGCCGTTGCCAGAATATTTCTCGATAACATAAAGCACATAAAAGCATATTGGCCCATGTTTGGTAAAGAAAATGCCCGTTTAGCTTTGCATTTTGGTGCCGACGATTTTGACGGTACAATTTACGAAACAACAAAAATATATTCACTTGCCGGTTCCGAAGAGCAAACTCCCGTAATGAGTCCAAACGAAATTAATGAAATTATTGAGCAAGAAGGTTTTGTACCGGTTGAAAGAAATTCTTTGTACGAAAAATGCCTGTAATTTGAAGTGAGCTAAAGCAACAAAGTAAAAAACTATAATTAGTGTCTGTCTATAATGTCCGATTTTTTCGTTATGCTCGTTTTGAAAACAGTCATTTACTATAGTAAACTCCTTGGTTTTCAAAACTTCGCATGCCTCAAACTCGAACATTATAGTTCAGACACTGACTTTATGGACAGACACTAATTAGTGCTTGTCTATAATATCGTAATAATAGTATAAAGCTCCAAATTCCAAATCCCAAATTCCAAGTTTGGGGCTTGGGATTTGAGACTTGGGTCTTGAGGTTTTGGGCTTTCATTTTTGAAAATCTTTGACTTTATAGACAGACACTAATTACACAATATTTTTAACAATTTGCAACAGTTCTTTATCTGAAATATCCGACTGCTCCGATTTATCGTAAATAGAGAGAAGGTAAATAGTTGTTTTTTCTACAAAAACATAAGTAATAATACGAGCACCACCACTTTTACCTTTGCCTTTAGAAGCTATAGAAATTCGAATTTTATAACAATTATGACTAAGCGACTTGCCAATTAATGGATTTTTTATAAGTTGTTCAATAAGTTCAGCAAATTCGCCTTTTAACGAATTATATTTTTTAACTAATCGTTTTAAATCGTGCTTAAACTTTGGTGTAGCTATTATTTCAAAGTTCATTTAGTAAATCTTTTGCAGAAATACCCTTTAATTGTCCTTTTTTAATAAGCTTTACTTCTTCTACAGCTTCGCTTATATCCTTCAATATCTGTTCCTTTCCTTGTTCTTTATCTTCAATTTTTTTTACAAAACCAAGACTTTTTACAAGTTCAATAAAAAAACTATATTTATTTTCGGGAATATATAAAGTAACTTGTTTCATATTAAACACAAAAATAATAATAATTATAAAAAAATAAAAATTTAATTACAAAAATATATTCACTTACAGATTCCGAAGAGCAAACTCCCGTGATGAGTCCAAACGAAATTAATGAAATTATTGAGCAAGAAGGTTTTGTACCGGTTGAAAGAAATTCTTTGTACGAAAAATGTCTGTAATTTGAAGTGAGCTAAAGCAACAAAGTAAAAAATATAATTACTCAATATTTTTAACAATTTGCAACATTTCTTTGTCTGAGATATCCGACTTCTCAGATTTATCTTAAATTGATAGCAAATATACTTCAAAAGGGAATAATTTGAGTTTTACCTTTTTGACTCCCCTCTCCAATTGGAGAGAGGAGTCATAAAGAATAAAAACTCATATTATGGCCTATCAAAGTATATCTTCACCCTAATCCCTTCCGAATGTGAAGTAAACTCAGGTGCGTACATACACTGAATACTGCTAATTCCGTTAGAAAAGTCACCTGCTAAAGTTGCTCTTACAGGATATTCAAAAACGTAAGTTCCTTTTGGCAAATAACTAAAAAAGAAATTTGTAGAGGCATCTTTCGTGCTTTCGTAATACCCTAATCCATCCTGCCATTTGTAAGTTGAAATAACACTAATTGGTTCAAAACCTGCAGCACGCATATCTTTCATGTGTACATATTGCATTTCGCGGTCAACACGTAGTTTAATTCGTACAATTACTTTGTCACCAACTTTAATGTCAGTTCCTTGTTTTACCTCATCCATTGACTTACCAGCCATTCCCATTTTTTCAATAAAAAGTTTTTTATTAAGTTTAAGAGGAGTTTCGTGTGGAGTAATTTTATCTAATTGCTCAAAATACTGCCAATACAAAGAACCCCAGCTTACACCTTCGTCTTTTTTAACTACAGTTACATTTCCCATTTCAGATTTTATATCAGAACCAGTCCACGAAGTTTTAATGTAACCGGTACCAGCTTCAGCTTTTTGGTCGGGCATATTCTTAGGATTAATTTTTATGCTACCAACAGTTATTTCAACATTTGGTTCTGTTGCAAGCCAGTCGGTGCCTCGTAACAAAAGAGCATAAATTGCTTCGGTTGTAGCTTTTGTTGTTTTCCAATCTTGTGTTTGCTTTTGTTTTAACAACCAAACTTTCATGTCATCAACAGCTTTTTGGTCTCCCGAAATTTCATCATAAGCTTCAATTAACAACGCTTGAGTTTCAATTGGAGCTTGCCACCAATAGTACCCGCCATCATTTTCTTTCCAGTACATTCCCATTTCTTCATTATTAAGAGAAAATTCTTTTAACGAAGCTAAAATTTTTGTTGGAATAGTGTTGTCCCCAGTGCGATGGAGTGCAAGAGCAATCATTCCTTGCATATATTTATTTTGTTCGAGCCAGTATTTTTGAGCTTGCCCACGGAAATAATTATAACCTTCTTTACAGTTCGACTGTATTTCAAGTTTATCTGTATAATAACTTCTCATATAAAGATATTGAATTTCAATATCTGACAAATGATTTTCAGCTAATTCTTTTGCTGTATAATGTTTTTTGAGCCATTCATAATCTTTTCTCATTTCATTATCGAGATAACGAATACCACGCTGAACCATATTCCATGCCTTATAATCGGTATTTACATTTATTACTCCAAGATGGTCGAGATGAGCAAAACCCGTAACAATGTGCTGTGTTATATAACGGTCATCGGGCATTCCCGGAAACCACATAAAACCACCATTAGAACACTGCAACTTTTCTAATTTGTTAAAAGCTGAATTAAGATTGTTCGACATATTATTTAAATCGAAAAGCAAACCGATTCTGTGTTTACGGGTTGTTTCATCTTTAGCATCAAGAACCCAAGGAGTTTCCTGCAAAAGCACATCTTTTAACTCCTGATTTTTTTCAAGATTTGACAACAAAGCTTTTGAATCGGGAGTGTTTTTCCATGAATCGAAAACAGCTTTAATTTTTGGCGATGAATTAGCAATATGCGAAGCTAATTTGTTTCCGTAGTAACGTGAAAAAACCTGTTCGGCACATTCGTAAGGGTATTCGATAATATAAGGCAATGCCTGAACAGCGTACCATGCGGGATTAGCTGTAAATTCCAATGTAACTTTTTGATGTTTTAAAGTGGAAGAAGAACCCGAATTCAATAATTTGGTAAACGAGAATTTTTTTGTGCTAATACCGCGAATTGGTAACGGCATAGATTCTGTTACTAACATTCTATTTGTTAAAACTGGAATTACATTTTCTTCACCATCGCTGAACTTACCTGCTTTTGCAACTATTTTACAAGTTAAGGCATCAACTCCTTCAGGAACATTTAATTCCCACGACAAATTTGTTGACTGTCCTTTTTTAACTGTAAAACTTAACACTGCACTTTTGTTTCCAAAAATATTATCTATTGGTTTATTTGTTATAGCATCGAATAAAAATAGTTGTGCTTCACCAATTGATTCATTTTCGCCCAAATTTGAAACTTTTGAAGTAACAATAATTTTATCATTTTCGCGTATAAACCTTGGCAAATTTGGCATTACCATTAATTCTTTTTGAGTTACTAATTCATTTGTTACGGTTCCAATTCTTAAATCTTTTGTATGAGCCAGACCTAACATTTTCCATTTTGTTAGTGCTTCCGGAACTTTAAAAGAAATTATTATTTCACCTTTTTCATTTGTTTTTAAATTTGGAAAGAAAAAAGCTGTTTCGTTAAAGTTTTTTCTTGCCTTAATATTAGAAAGATCACCTGCAGGTGGTGGTGGAGGTGGTCCTACTTCTAACCTATTTACAGAACCTGTTGAACCAGCAGGTAAATTAGTAACTTCAGCATTTTTATCACAAGCAACTTTAGAAACAGTAGTTAAATCGCGTGATTTATATGCTTCTTTTTCGTCAGCCATTGCCGGTGCATCTTTTGCAGATTGTTCATTTGCCATTAGCATATCTCCGCCTCTAATTCCATCATCTAAATAACCATAATAACTGTACCGTGTATAAAAATAATTTTGCAAACCAAACATATCTAAATAGTCGTAATAACGTGTAACATAATATGCAGGTTCGTTAAAATATACTTGTGCTAAAGCGGAATTTGCATTAGCAAATGACTGTCCCTGCGACCAATAAAGGTTTGTATATTCACCCGGATAAAGTGCTAAACTCCAGTTTTGAGGTCGGAATGCATCTAATGAAGCATCGTATAAAGTTGCAACCATTTCGGCAGCTACTTTATCTCCTTTTTTACCTTTTACAAGAATTTTCCACTCTTCCTGTTCGCCCGGATAAAGTTTATTTCTGAATGATTCGAAACTAATATCAAGTTCTTTGTTTGAATAGGGAACTGTTACAAGGTCATAATAATTGTTTGAACGATTATTGATTACAGATGTAAAATGTACAGAAAAATTTCCCCGTTGTTCTTCGGCAACAGGAATTTCGATTAACTTTTGCTCGTTGTTTAAAGTAATCCATTCGCTTTTTACAATTTTACCTTTATGTTCAATTTCGTAAAGAATTTTGGAATTTAACTCAGACGAGCCAATTAAAAATTTTGCTTTTTCTCCCGGTTCACAATTGTTTTTTATTGAAGTAAACCAACCATTAGCATAATAAGGCATTTTGTTAGAAATTGGATTATACAGAACCAAATAATCCTGATATTTAACATCTTCGCCAAAATTATCTTTCGAATTAATTTCTACATAATAATAGCCCTGTTCCCAACCTTTTATATCGTCCAATTTTATTTTTTTGGAAATTTTTGAGTTAAAATCAGACTCAAAAACTTTCTTACTTTTTTGCCAGTTAACAGGGTTTTCTTCGTTTTTATATGGAAATTGAGGAAATAGTTTGTTAAATTCTGTTTCCGACATTTTATAAACATCGGGTAATGACCAACCTCTTGTTTGATACACTTTTGATGGCTGGTTTAATTTGTATATTGTTATTTTACCTGATGCCTGAACATCATTTCCATTCAAATTTCTTGCATTAATTTCGATATTCTCAGTTTCTGAAATATTCACATTTCCATACCAGTTAGTTCCTAAAACAAGCGATTTATAACCTACATTTATTGAAGTAGAAGTGCTTCTTGTTTCTCCATTAATATCAGTAACATCGGCTGAAATTGAATACGTAAAAGCAGGCGAATATTTTGCATCAATATTCAAGTCGGGTTTTGCTTCAAACTCAATATTAAATTTTCCATCAGCATCGGTAGTAGTTGTTCCATAAGTCATAACAGTTTCGGAACCTAATGTTGGGAACGACCACCAATACCACCAGCGATATGGAAAATAAGTTTTTCGACTAACCCGGTAGCTAACAGTTGCATTATCAATCGAAGAGCCAGCATAAGCTTTTGCCTGTCCCGATAATTTTACTTTGTTATTTAATTTGTACGTTTCTTTTAAGGTATCAAATGCAACTTCAAATTTCGGGCGTTTATATTCTTCAACCGAAAAATATTGAGTACCATAACCACCGGCAGAAATACTCATCTGACCGTTTAAAGTTCCTGTTGGCAAAGTAAAAGTTCCTTGAATACTTCCGTATTCATTTGATGTTAACTTCAAATCAGAAACTTTCTGATAATTTACATCATACAATGTTACAGTAGTTGTAAAATTTGGAATTATTTTGTTTGTTGTTCCATCAGTATTTATTACAATTCCCTTAAAATATAGAGTTTGTCCGGGACGATATATTGAGCGGTCGGTAAAAAAGAAAATCCGAGGAGTAATTTTTTGGTCATACCCATAATATCTGTATTGATAAAATGATTCGTCGGTTACTAATCTATCATTACCTTTTGTTAATTCAACAAAAAAGTAGCGATAATCTTTTGGAGCTGGAACCGAAAATTTCCCATTTGCATCGGTAATAAATGATGATGATTTATAATAATCGTAAGCTTGTAAAATATAACTATAATCTTCTTTCCATAACTGTGCATTTACATTTTGTTCGGGAGCACCGGTCTGACGATTTAAAATAATGAAATCCATTTTCTCATTATTAAATCTACGACTTAAATACGAAAGATTTGTAACATTAAAATATGCATAACCATATTCGTTTTTATCCCATTTAAAATCTTTTCTGTTACTTGCAATAACAAAGTACTGACCAATAGGCATTGATGGCATTGCAAATTCAGTTGAATAATCCTGATAATCGGCACTATCGGGAACTCCAACAGAAAAAGTTTTTACCGGAATTTTTTTAATATAATACGAAACTAATGTGCTGTCATATATATTTCTTGTTTTTTTTCTGTCGGTTAACCAGTCAATTCTAACAATTCGAAAATAAAGACTGTCAATATTTTTATAATTTAAACGGGCAAGAATAGCTTTATCGGGCGATTGATTTTTTTCAACAACAAAATCGAACGATTTAACAAGAATTTTATTCTTTAATGCTAGGCAATTTACAGCACCTTCGGTATTTGGATATTTTTTTATTCCCTCTTCGGCTATCGAAAATGATTTTTTTATATATTCTTTGTATTTTGTGTTAACATTTGGCTGATATGTTACTCCTTGCTGATAATAAAGTTCGCCAATATTCCAGATTATATCTGCACAAACCGAATCAGCTTCAAATTTTTCTTTCAAATTAAGTAAAGAAATAGTATATAATGAATCTTTTTGCGATATTACTGAGTTATTGTAAATAAATTTTAAGCGTTTTAAATCGGCATCAACCAAAGCATATTTTTTGTTGTCGTTATTATGAAAATCTAATAATTTTTGAAATGTTATTAATGCCTGAAATTTTAATGATAAACTGTCTTTGCATTGAATTTTATAATTTATAAAATCTTTTTCGTTTAAAAATAAATTTTCGTCGGTTAAATTAAATTCATAGGAAGGTCGGGTAATTCCGGCTTCGGAATTCATATAAAAATCAATAGCTCTATTTGCAAGAAAATCGAAAAGTGTTGGTCTGTATTTTCTGGCATTTGGATACAAAACTAAAATATCATCGTAAAGACCTAAATCAGTTCTTTGCAAACTGTCAATATTTTCGAGCGAGAGCTTATAATATTTTATACTTTCTTCGATTAATTTTTTTGCATCCCAAGTAGCTATATCATCGGGGCGAAATGCTCCTGTATTTGTTCTTTGATAAATAACATATCTGTTTTGCGAATAATATTGCCAGAAAAAATCGCCAAGTATTGAATGTAAAACCGGCTTTAATGGAAATTTTGCACTATCGGCTTCGGCTTTAAGTTTTAGAATACTGTTTACAGTTCCGTTTTCGTCGGTTTGTAAAGCATATTTTGTTTTATGTAATAATGCTTTTACTATTTGAGCATAGTTATTTTCTTTTTTTGCTCTTGTATAAATTTGCTCAACCATTTCGAGAGCAGATTGCGGCAAACCTTTACTTTCAAAATCGGCTACCTGTTTCCAGGCATCTAAATATGAATCGCCTTTTTTAAAAACTATTGGTTCTTTACTTACATGTAAATTTGAAATTACAATTGCCGAAGCAGTTGCAAATACAGCAAGAAACAACATTACTGTAAAAAAACTCTTTGATTTTGTTGACATATTTTTAATAGTTTAAGTTTTAAAATTAAAAAAAATCAAAACATCTGATGCAAGATAATTAAAATTCCACAAAATATTTTAATAAAATTCCAGATTCCAAAAATCAAATGACAAATAAATTACAATTATCAAAAAAATAACAAATCACAAAATACTATAAACAAATTATTTAAAATACGAATTAATGAATTATTTTATTTGACCAAAGCTCTTCTAAAAAATATTTCCAAGGCATAATTGTAATATTTTCAATTTGACGAGGATATGGGTCGTTACTGATTAATATTAAATTCTTTGTATTAAATTCTTCCGCAAACTGATATAATCCTTTTAAGTGTCTGGGTTGGGCTAAGTCAGTTGATTTTACTTCAATTGCAACTTCAGCATCACCCAGAATAAAATCCACCTCAATTTGCGTAGCGGTTCTCCAATATGAAATTTTGTAATTCAAATCGGAATAAAAACTATGTGCATAAATTTCTAAATAAATAAAATGTTCAAAAGTTTTTCCAAATGCTTCGCTTCCTAAATTTATTTTTGTTCTTTTTAATAAATAGTTTGCAATCCCAATATCAAAAAAGTAAAATTTTGGTGTCATTATAACTCTTCTTTTTGCTTTTTTCTGATAAGATGGTAAAAACCGTCCAGTTAACGTATCTTCTAAAATTTGAAAATATTCTTTTACAGTTGGAGAACTCACACCACAATCGGTAGCAATATTAGAAAAATTAACAATTTCACCATTTGAAAAAGCTGCCATTTCTAAGAATTTAGTAAAAGAACTTATGTTTCTGATTTTAGCTTCGGCAATAATTTCATCTTTTAAATAACCGCCTAAATATGCCGAAAGTAACTTTTCGGGTTTGGCTGATAAATAATGTCTTGGCAAAAGACCATAATTTAATGCTTTTAAAAGATCAAAATCGTTTATTTCTGGATAAACCAACGGATATAATTCATACCTGATTGCTCTGCCACCCAATAGATTATACCCCTTTCTTAAAATATTTCTTGGACTCGAACCACTTAAAATAAATCTGATATTTTTATTTACTATCAACCACTGTATCTCGTTTAACAACTCTGGAATTCGTTGAATTTCATCGATTATTACCGGTTGTTGAAAATTTGTTTTTTCGATAATTTCCCGTAATAAAGATGGGTTAATTTGAAACCGCATAAATTCGTTGTTTAACAACAAATCAAAATATAACGAATTTGGAAACAAATATTTTAATAAAGTGCTTTTGCCGGTTTGTCGGGCACCCCATAAAAAGGCAGATTCATTATTTAATCCCTCAAATTTTTGTTTACGAATATACATGATAATTTAAAGTAATGGTTTAAAAATACAATGCAAATTTAAAGTAAAGATTTGAATTAACAAATTTATTTCATTTTATTGCTCGACTAAATAAAAAAAAAAGCGTAAGGTGCAAGTATAATTCCATAAAAATTATCTGATAAATTTATCCAAAATTATGAAACAGGCAAAATTTACTGAAATATTTAACGGAAAACAGGATAAATTAATATATTTGTATTTTAAAATAAACGATTATAAATACATACAAACATTTAATAACGGATAAGTTGGATTTATAAACTTGTTACCAACAAGCCTTACAAAAAGACAGCTACAGAATGAAACTTGACAGTAAAACATATTTTGACAGAGAAGAAGAACTAATCGGAATGACCGCTGACCACACCAGCCAACCTAATAAAGTTTTATTTTTTACTGACTCACATTTTTTGTTTTTTAACTGCCGTACCACATTGCACACATTGTTAAGCCCCACAAAACGACCCTCAAACCAAAGCTTGCCAAAGAGTGCAATTTTGCCAACGCTTTTTAATACATTTGCAATTTATAATTAATTGTATTTAGATGGATAAAATAATACCTTTTTTAGAAGAACAAGTTGGAGGCATTTGTTACAGGTCATACAAGTATTGCGTTGATGAAAGAGAAGTTCCATCTGTAAATTACGAGGACAACAAATTGTATACATTGCAACGTGACAGATATGGAGAAACCGACACGAGTTTAAAATCAACAAAAGATATTTATAGGACTGCAAAACAAATAGAGGGCAGCAATCCTTTATTTCGTTATTTTCTCGATGGTTCACGCAGAATCTACAAAATTGATGATATTGAATTAGGAAGGAAAATATTTCCAATTATAGGTGGGCAAATCGGAGTTGCATGTTGTGAAAGACAAAGTCCATCAACTTTTAAAAAAGCAATTTTAGAGCACAACCTTGTAATGTCACTTCCAAGTGAAGCAGATAAAGATGGAAAAAATTCTGAACAGTTTTTTAATGCAATAACCCAAAAGATAAATAATCTTTCAAAACTACTACAATACAATTTAAAGTTTTCAAAAATACTTACTTATTCTTCAAAAGAACTTGCTCCTGGAGAAAAGTTTGAGAATAAAGGTATTGCAAAAATTCAGGATGAAATGACTGAATGTGAAAAGAAAATTGTAGCAGAACTGGTAAAGAAAAATTTATTGAATCAGGATAACTATTTATTGAAAGATGGTTCTCTTCAATACAAACCTATGAAATCCGGCGATTTTCGAGAACTTTCAAAAATCAAATCAAATTATCGGTGTGTTATAGGGCTTTCAAAACATTTTAATCCTGAACTTTCAAAAGATAAAAGTGGGAAAAGTAATGCTACGAAAATAGCTAAGTTACCTTTGTATCATCGAACACCTGCTTTTATGTATCAAACAGATATTGTTTCAACTGAAGTTCATTTTTGTATATGGTATTTGCGTATCAGGGATGTGAAATATACTGAAAGTCCATTTGCAGGAGTAGTAAAAATTGAAAAAGTTTTAGTAACTGATGATGAAATTGAAAATGGTTTGAGCAGTGATGAGATTGATTTAATCAGTGCAAATATTATAAACGAAAGAAGTCCTGTAGCATATGGCACAGACACTCGTTGGGCAAATCATCTTTATCCGATTTATTTAACGGAAAAGTATGTGAAAAGTCAATACATAAGTGATTTACATTTCTTAAATTTATTTTAAATGAAAAATATCGGAAAAATTGTTGCAACAGAAAAAATGCCGACAACGGTTGACGAGTTCTATTTTTGGACGGACAAAGTAAGAATCATTAAACCATTTGATGTTGTCAAGGTAGACCACATACCTCCAAGTGGCTCAAATAAAAATTCCATAACCTTTGGTGTAGTAGAAGAAATTTCTCACTTCACTGATTCACCAAGTTTTTTGGCAGGATATATTTCAAGTGATTTCGGAGATGTTGATCATAAACCGAATACTGAAAGAATAGGAATGAATTATGTGAAAGCAAAAGTAGTCGGCAACACAGAAGGAATTTTCACTCCCGTTCTTGATGGACACTTAGTTTCATTAGCAGGCGAAGAAGATGTAAAGAAAGCATTGGGACTTGATGAAATTAAAAACAAACTTCCGTGCGGATACATTGATATGTATGAGCCACCAGACAACATTAGAATCCCTGTTCATTTTAATTCTCATTTTTTAATTGGACCAGAAGGTGCACATTTAAACATTTCAGGAATATCCGGACTTGCTGCAAAAACATCTTACGCAATGTTTTTACTTAAAGCAATTCAATGCCAATTTTTACAGAATAAAAAAGAAAATGAATCTGTAGCATTCGTAATCTTGAATGTTAAAGGAAAGGATTTAGTAGCTATTGATGAACCAAATAAAGATTTAGAAAATCGAGACAAAGATATTTATGAAATGCTTGGACTTGAGCCGAAACCATTTACAAATGTAAAATATTTTTATCCATACAACAAAGACTTTCCGACTACATATGCTTTAAAAGATGATGTTAAAAGCCAGATGAAACAAGGCAAAGCTTTTCAGTTCAAATATATTTTTGAGGAAGACAAAGACAGTATTGATTTACTTTTTTCTAATGTTGACGACCCAACTCAAACAATGGAATCTATTGTAAATTATATTTCAACAGGTCAAGGCAAATTTGACGGTTTAACAAATTGGAACGAATTACTTACTGAAATTTATGAACACACAAAAAAAGGCGATACTGGAAAAGACAAAGAAATTACAATTTCAAGTTGGGGAAAATTTTATCGTTTATTCAGAAAAACGCTTGATAAGAGTGCCATTTTTGCAAGCAGGTTGGGTGATGGTGAAGTTCGTCTACAAGAACAAATAAAAAATATTCAGAAAAATGATATTTATGTAATTGATGTTGCAAAATTAGACGAAGAAACACAGGGCTTTGTTTTTGGTGATGTAATGCGTGCTGTATATGATTTGAAATTGGGTCAAATCGAAAGAAAGGAAAGTGAAATCCCAAGTAAGATAATTATATTTATTGATGAACTCAATAAATACGCTTCTAAAGAAGTACCCAAAAGCTCTCCAATTCTTAGACAAATACTTGACATTACTGAACGAGGTTGCTCTCTTGGAATTATTTTATTTGGAGCGGAGCAATTCCGCAGCGATATTCACGACCGTGTAAAAGGAAATTGTTCTTCGTATGCTTACGGAAGAACAAACGCAATTGAAGTTTCAAAAGGCGACTATCAATATGTTCCGCCAGTTTATAAATTTAATTTGAAAAATATTTTGGGCGTTTCCCTGTCGGGTCGGGCTTTCCGCTACAATCTTTTTGTTCAGCCCACAATGCCAATTCAACAAAAAGGATTTTCGCTTCAATCCCTAACGCAAAATTCCATTCCATTTGCAGCATAAAATGAAAGAAGGAATTTACATACATAAAAAAGAAGTTGATTGGTCATTGTTACACTATGGTCTTAATATTCCTGTTGCGTTACAAGTGATGTTTTATGAAAGCATTAAAGAATATTTGAAAAAAGGAGATGCGAAAAAAATAAAAATTGTTTTGGAAAATCAGGAATATTTTGCAACACTCACAAATATTTATTTCAACCAATCAAAATACCCGAATCATAAAGAATTACTACAAATAAGATATACTGAAAATTCACCTATTGCTAAAAAATTACAAGCGATATTTTCTGAAAGTTATAAATATCTTGTAGAAGAAAAGAATAAATTAGTAAATAAACGCATTCCGATTAAACTTCCAACAGATATCAAAGAGTATGTTGTCCTTTATACAACTCAGTTTCAGGATACCTTTTATCTTGAATGTATTACATTAAACGAAAACCAAAGCTTCAATAAATCTATAGAAAAAATTTCCGAAGAAGAATTTGAATTGACAACAAATTATAACAGGATTGATTTAACTGCTACCATTGCTGAAAAAATACAACTAATAAAAATCAGAAAACTTGACCGTTCAATTTGTGATAACTTGAAAACACTTTATGATTATCGTTGTCAAATAACTGGTGATAAGTTCGGGGAAAAATACAAAAGTGAAGTTTCAGAAGCACATCACATAGAATATTTCACAAAATCAATGAATAACGATTCCGAAAACATAATTATTGTCAGTCCTAATTTTCACCGTCTGATTCATAAAACAAATCCTGTATTTGACAGGAACGAATTGACTTTTATTTTTCAGAATGGTGTTAAAGAAAAATTGAAACTCAATTACCACTTATAAGTTATGGATAAAAAATTATTCAATTACCAACTAAATGACATTGGAAGTTTAAATAAAATTCTTTCATCTTTTGACAATTCAGTTGTCGTTAAAATATCAATTGAAACTGGTGAATATTTTTACTTTGAGAACCAATCGTATTTAGGCTCAGAATTAGGATATGAAAATCTGCAATTAGCTGGTTTGAAATTTTGGAATATTTATACTTGCATAAATAAACCTTTTAAAGATTGCATTGAAGCAAAGTTAAGTTCTGATTACGCAAAAATTCGCTTTCAAATTTGGTTGGAGGAAATGAGTTACAAATATAAGTTGCAAGTTAATCCTATGATTGAAGAAAATCTAAAAGAGGTAAGCAGAGTTTTGGAATATGCTCCAAACAAAAAATAAATTACCATCAATTGGTTTAATGAAATTAGCCACTTACCATAAACTTCTTGGCGATAAAGTAGTTTTTTACAAAGGAGAATTGAATGAGTTTGTTATTGAGCGATCTGTTGACTCATGTATAAAAAAAATGTCAAAAATTGATAACTCGATTAACTGGAAAGCTAAATATTTTAAAATATATGAGTATATAAAAAAACGTCACGCATCCTCAATTGAGGAACTTGAAATAAACGACTCTAAATATGAAATTCTACTTTTAAATGCCTTGAAATACTATAAAGATTACTATTGGAAAAAAGAATTCAGAAATGATCATCATTGGGATAGGGTTTATATTACAACTTTATTTACTTTTCATTGGGGAATTACTATTAAAACAATAGAGTTTGTAAAACAACTTGTAAAATCAGAAAATGACATTTGGGTAGGAGGTGTTATGGCTTCAGTAATTCCTAAAGAAATTAAACAAATTACAGGACTTAAAAATATTCATGTTGGGTTACTTAATAAATCTGGTATTTTAGATAAGAATAATATAATAGTCGATAACCTTCCCTTGGATTATTCAATACTTGATGAAATAGATTATAAATATCCTGAAAACAATGCGTATTATGGTTATACGACTAGAGGTTGTGTTAGAAAATGTGAATTTTGTGCAGTTCCAATAATTGAACCTAAGTTTAATAAATATGTCCCATTGACCGAAAAAATTACTGGTGTAACTAAAAAATACGGTGAAAAGAGGAATCTACTTTTGTTAGACAATAATGTATTAGCTTCGCCACGTTTTCATGACATAATAGCGGAAATTAAGAAGAATGGTTTTGACAAAAAGCAAAAGTTTCATGAATCAAATCAATTAAAAATTGCAGTTAGTAATCTTAGAAAAAACCTAAACGAAAAAGCATACATAAATAAAGCAGTAACAATTTTTAATGAATTACTTGAAAAAATAAATAGTAAACAAGAAATATACAATTTGTTATCCGAGAATAATCTGTTAAAGCCACAAACTGCTATAAAAAAGAAAATTCTTGATGTTTTTCCGATTATTAATCCACTATATGAAAAGTATAGAAATAAAATACCAAAACAGCGATACGTAGATTTTAATCAGGGAGTTGATGCACGCTTACTAACAGAGGAAAAGGCAAGACTATTAAGTCAAATACCTATTAGGCCGCTTAGAATAGCTTTTGACAGTATGAAATATGAAGAAGAATATTTAAGTGCAATTTTTCGAGCTAAAAAATATGGAATAAAACATTTCTCAAATTACTTACTTTATAATTTCGAGGATAAACCAGTAGAACTTTATCAGCGGTTAAGAATAAATGTTGAATTAAGCGATGAATATAAAATTAATATTTATTCTTTCCCGATGAAATTTCATCCAATTTTCGGGGATTATCATTTGAATAGAGACTTTTTAGGCGAACATTGGAATAGGAAATTTATAAGAGCAGTTCAAGTAATATTAAATGCTACAAAAGGAAAAATCGGTACAGGTAAAAGTTTTTTTTATAAAGCATTTGGACATAATGATGAAGAATTTCACAAACTCTTGTATATGCCTGAGACGTATTTACTTTTCAGATTCTTTTTTGAAAAAGAAGGTCTTGCTCAAGATTGGTGGAATAGTTTCAAATCATTGACTGAAAAAGAAATGAAATTAGCCAAAGGAATAATTGAAAAGAATGATTTCAAGAGAATTGACAAGCTAACTAAAAATATAAAAATTATTAATTTATTGAAACATTATACAATTTCAAGAGAACAAATTTCTGATTCTAAATCTAAATTATCTAAGTTGAAAATAAAGTTTGATAAATTAGAAAAGGCTGAAAAATATGGTGTTTTTGAATCTATTGAATGTTTTTGACATGAAACTTTTCAACCCACAAGCATACACATTTGCAAGCCCACACGAGCCACTCCTATTACCAAAGCTTGCAAAAGAGTATGCTTCTGCCAGCCCAAATAAAAAACAAAAAATCCTACGTTCTTAAAAATAAAACTTTGCAAACGCACAACCTAACAAATAACATACAACTTGACAAATGACTTACAATTTGAAACAGCTAAGGTACTTGACCACAATGACAAAAAAAGGACAGTTGGTAACACACGGTTAAAATTTAGCAGGCTGTTATGGGCAACTTGACACGAATAACAAAATTCAGGCATCTTAGCGATTTGATACTTTCTACGATTAAAAGCCCATCCATTCCAAGTTTTACCTGTTAGTCAGAATGTGTGATGACTGAATAGCTATTTTATTTTGCGCTTTTACCAAAATTTTGTACTTTTACATAAAAAATCAATTTATATGGATTTACAGACACGAAAACTAAATTTCATACAAGAGTTCCTTCGGCATGCTAATGATAGCATTATAGAAAAATTTGAAAAAATGCTTCTGCAGGAAAGAAAGAAGATTGTAGAAAAAGAGATTTATCCCATGACTCTTGCTCAATATGAACAACGAATTGACAATGCTATTGATGATTATAAAAACAATAGAGTTACAACCGCAAAGGAGTTAAAAAAAGAAATTTCTACATGGAAATAACGGTGTTGTGGTCTGACTCAGCTATCTCAGATCTTCAAGACATACATGATTATTATTTGGCAAAAGCTAGTTTAAAAGTTGCTAATAAAATAGTAACTTATATTGTTGACAAATCTCTGTTGCTTTCCAAAAACCCACGAATCGGACAAACTGAAACCCTTTTAAAACATAAGAAAGAAGAAATCAGATATTTAGTCGAAGGAAATTACAAAATAGTATATGTAATTGAAGGACAAATTGTGTTCATTGCAACAATATTCGATTGCAGACAAGACCCTAACAAACTTGCAAAGAAAAAGATTTAAAACGCAATTGCCTAACACAATCTACAAAAAACAACGAGCTTAATGTGCATTCGATATCGGATTTGACAATTATAATAATAAATAAACTTTATAGCGGTTTAACTGAGACGAACTTGCTCAATGCTTCTAATTATGGTTGTAACAGATAAAGATACCGTATCGGTATTAATTAAAATATTTATTCCTGATAACTATTCTTTATTTAATTTTGTATATTTGCTTTATGAATTTAGATAGCAATAAAATAGAAACTATTAATCAATACTTTAAAACACGACCAGTGTTAAAAGCATATCTTTTTGGTTCGTATGTGCGAAACGAAGCTGATAACCTTAGTGATATTGATATTCTTGTAGATTTGGATTATTCACAAAAAATAGGATTACTATTTATTCAAATGAAGGTTGACCTCGAAAAACTTTTAAATAATAAAGTGGATTTAGTGTCATCAAATGGTTTATCTAAATATATAAAAACATTGGTTGATAAAGAAAAACAACTAATATATGCGAGGTAAATTAGGCGACAAAGTCAGACTACAACATATACTTGAAGCAATTATTGAAATAGAAAAATATTTGCAGAATACTGACTTTCCTGATTTTATGGAAAATTCAATGATGAGATTTGCAAGTATTAAACAAATGGAAATTATTGGAGAGGCAAGTAATCATATTTCCGATGAAACAAAATCAAAGTTTTCGCAAATTGAATGGACTCAAATAGTTGGTATGCGAAATATTTTCGTACACGAATATTTTGGTGTTGATTCTACCTTGATTTGGGAAATAATCAAAAATGATTTACCCGATTTGAAAAATAAAGTTGTTGAAATATTGAAAGCAATTGAATGATATTGCTGCAAATTTGAAACTTCGGAACATTAAACAACAAAACGATATAATTGATAACACCACCTACAAACCAAGTGGGCTGGCGAAACAATATGATAAACATTATAGCTGTTTGATACGAATTTCAAACAATTGCTCGTTGTTTCGTAGTTCAACTCGTTACCATTAATGTGTAAAAAAATATTGAAAAACATTTGGAATATTTACAAATAGTATATACCTTTGTGGAATACCAAATTTTTATAATAAATGAAAACACTTTCTTTAAAATTAGACGACACAATTTTCAATGAAACTGAAATAGTTGTTCATAGACTTAAAAAACCTCGTAATCGTTATATAAACGAAGCTTTGCTTTTTTACAACCGACTTCAGAAAAAAAGAATTTTATCAAAAAAGCTTGAATTTGAATCAAAACTTGTTCAGGAAGAATCAATGAAATTTCTTGCCGAATTTGAAAGTTTTGACGAGTATGACAATTAAACAATTTGAAATTTGGGTTGCAAATCTTGACCCAAGACAAGGAACCGAAACTGGAAAAATTAGACCTATACTAATTGTCCAAACAGATTTATTAAATAAAACTCATCCTTCGACTTTGATTTGCCCAATAACAACAAACGTTCAACCCAAAAGCGAAGTATTACGAGTTCATTTAAAAAAAGGACAAGCAAGAGTTAAAGAAGATTGCGACATAATGATTGACCAAATTCGGGCAATAGACAACCGCAGACTTATTAAAAAAGTCGGTGAGCTTCCTAATGACCTTAGCGAGAAAGTGAAAGAAAATATATCTATCATTTTTGACATATAATAAAGCTCTTTTTGCTGGTAAACTTTTGATGAATATTAATATTTAATCGAAGGAAATTACAAAATAGTATATGTAATTGAAGGACAAATTGTGTTCATTGCAACAATATTCGATTGCAGACAAGACTCTAACAAACTTGCAAAGAAAAAGATTTGTAACTATTCAGCAGCCATAAAAGTTGTCACGCAAAGTCGCAAGGTACGCAAAGAAAAAATCTCGTACCGAAGCTTCAGTATTTATCAGATAAAAATGATGAATAATGAGAAGTTTACATCTCTCGAATAATAAATCTGCTGTAAGCACGCAATGAAAAAAATCGTGACTGCTCAGCAGCCAATGAAAGAAGATTAAGATTAAAAAACGAACCATGCCAAATGTTCAATTTACAATGAGCAAATAAAAAAAGTAAAAATGATAAAAGAAGAAAGAAAGTTTGATATTGAAGATCGTTTAATTGATTTTGCAGTTATGATAGCAGAGATTGTAGAAACCCTGCCGAACTCAAAAGCTGCTAATCATATTGGTGGGCAAATGATCAGAAGCGGATGTTCTCTTGCTTTGAATTATGGCGAAGCGCAAGAGACAGAATCCAGAAAGGGCTTTATTCATAAAATGGGAATCTGTAGAAAAGAACTTCGCGAAACAAAAGTTATTTTAAAAATTATTATCAGAAAACCATATAAAGAAGTTTTAA
>MENF01000158.1 GCA_001769035.1 Bacteroidetes bacterium GWA2_32_17 | reverse complement strand
TATTTAGTGGCTGAGTAGTTACAAATTATTTAACTAATAAAATAACGCCGGCTTTTTTGTAACCTTTCAATTCGGTTGAAGTTATATGATAAAAATAATTTCCGCTGGGAAGTAAAACTCCTGCCGAAGTTCTTCCATCCCATTGCAAACGCCTTGCTGTCTGCGAATAAACAATGGCACCCCAGCGGTTAAAAACATCTAACACAAATTCGTTTACTCCATTCGATTTAACAACAAACACATCGTTAATGCCGTCATCATTAGGCGAAAAAATATTTGGAGCTTCTAATATATCGGTAACCGAAAGTGTATCTCGTACAGTATCTCTGCAACCTTTACCAGCTTCAACAATTAAATCTACATAATATGTGCCGGCATTTGGAAAAGTGTAAATTGCAATTGTATCTATTGTATTTCCTTGTGAATAAGAATATTGATTAAAATTCCAGTAATATTTATAAGGTAAAACATCTTGATTTATAACAAATCCATGAAAATATAACAGATATGATGGCAAAAACATAGTATCTGTATAAGTAAAATCAGCATCGGGAAATTTCCGTACTTTAATGTACTTAGTTTTTTCTTTAGTTTGTGTTGCATTAGAACTCGAAGCAGTTAAAGAAACTGTATAAATTCCTTCGTAGTAATATTGATGTACAGGGTTTTGAATAAAAGAATCTGTATCTCCATCGCCAAAAACCCAGTGCCAGTTAAAAACAATATCGCCAACCGAAAGGTCGGTAAATTGAATTGAACCTCCTTCACAAATTACAGTAGTATCAGCATTAAATTTCACATCAATTTGTGAAAAAATAAAATTCACAAAAAAAATATTTAAAAAAAATAATATGATTAAACGCTTTACCATTTATGATTATCGCAAAAATATAAAAATTAGCTACTAAATTTCATTTTTTAATTAAATTTTTTCAGTTAACTTTTTAACAATCTTAAACTGATAAAAAAATTCTTTGGCAATTACACGTAAAACAGTGTACGATGGAATTGCTAAAATCATACCAGGCACACCTGCCAAAGTACCAGCCGATAATATTATAAGAAAAACTTCGAGCGGGTGCGCTTTAACGCTATTCGAGAAAATATATGGCTGAATAAGTATAGCGTCTAAAACATCTACAACTACATAAACGAGCAACATCCAACTTAATAATGGTAAAACTTCAATATAAAAATCGGCTTCGGCGTGGGTTAAAATTCCAATTAACATTCCAAATAAAATTGAAATAACTGGACCAACATAAGGTACAATGTTAAATAACCCTCCAACTAAACCAAGAACCAAAGCGTGTTGAAACCCTAAACCCAGAATAGACATTCCAATTGTTGTTAAAACAAAGACTACGAGTACATCAAAAATAATTCCTAAAAAATATCTCATTAAAAGTTTTTTAATTGAAAGCATAACATGTTTTACTTCCAATTCGAATTCTACCGAAGCAAAGGCTATAAACAACTTAATAAATAGTCTGTCGTCTTTTAAAAAGAAAAAAGTTATAAATGTTATTGCAAAAAATGCCACAAATAAACTACCAATAACATTTGCTAATGAACTAAAAAACATTGAAAAATCTGATAGACTAACAATACCCATAACACGGTTCACAATAACTTCACTAATATTAGTTTCTGTACCTGTATAAATATTCAAATTAGATAAAATATTTGTTACCTGCTGAATAGGCTGGTCTAAACTTTTAACAATTTTTGACGGGTCAACTAAAGCTATTTCATTTGCTTCGGAAGCAACTATTGGTATTAAAAACCGGAAAAACATAAATAACAACGACCAAAATATTGCTAATGTAATAATGGCGCTTAAAAATTTCGGGAATTGAAACCTCCATATTTTAATTTTATTAAACAGTTTTGTAATTGGCTGAAGTACTAATGATAACACTAAACCAATTATAACATAAGCAATTACATTAAATAGAAACCATGTACATAAACTAACAAAAATAATGATTACTGCTATTAATATATACTTTGTTTTTTTATTCATAAACTGTAAATGTAATGTTTTACAATAAATAAAAAAAATAGTTTAGAATGTAATTCCTGCTACAATATAAATATTTTCACTTTGTGGATTAAATATTAGTTTGAAATATATAGGTATAACATCTTCTCCAAGTAATTTATATTCTTTTTTCATACATATACCCGTATTAACAACACCAATATCATTTCCATACCATCCTTGATAGGGAGTATAACCCACAAAAATTTCGAGTGGAATGTTTTTCGTTAATTTATATGATGTTTCAAAATAAGCCGATTGTAAAGTATCGGCTCCATAAAAATTATAAGAAATTAATATTTTTAAAGGAAATTTTTCGGATAACAGAAATTCGGTATCTAAACTAAAATCGTGTCCGGTTTTATCTTTATTATAAGTAAAATAGCTATTTCTTGCATTATTCATATTCATATAAAAATAATCGTAACAAATCATTTTAATTTTCCAGAAAGAATAACTTAAATACAGGTCGGCTTCCTGAATTTCGGCATTCGCAAAAGTATATGAACCCCAAGCTCCAAAAGCAAAATTTTTATATGATATTTCGGCAGTAGGCTGAATTGCAGGTGAATTATTATAATCAGAACCACGCCAAACGTAACGACTAACAATATCGGAACCAATACTATAATTCCATTTTGATGTTGTATCGGTTACTTGAGAAAATGAATTGCTAACAATTAGCATTAATAATATTACCTTAATTATTTTATTCATAAATATTGTATTAAGCATATAACAAATATATTACAAAAAAGGATTATTTCTGATTTCCGTTCCAATTGTTGTTGTTGCACCATGTCCAGGATATACCATTGTATTTTCGGGTAATACGAGCAATTTTTCTTTAATGCCCGTTATCAGCAAATTATAATCGCCACAATAAAAATCGGTTCTTCCAATACTTCCATCAAAAAGAATATCGCCCGAGAAAAGCATATTTTGCATTTTACAATATAAGGCAATACTGCATGGGCTATGTCCGGGTACATGTATAACTTCTAACATATCACTCCCAATATTTACAATATCTCCTTCTTTTAATAATTTTGATGGCGGGTTTGGGATTTCCATATCAAAATCGAAATATTGAATTTGTTCTTTTATATTAAATTTATCAAATAACAAAGTGTAATTTTCGTGACCGGATAATTTAATATTATATTTTTTTGAAATTTTTGAAACACCCATTAAATGGTCAAAGTGAAAATGAGTAGCAATTAACTCAACAGGTATTAAATTATTATCTTCAATAAATTGTTCTAATAACTTATATTCATTTTCGAAATAACATGATGGGTCAACTATAACACATTTGTTTTCTTCATTATATAAAACATAACAATTTACCTGAATTGGGTTAAATGTAAACTCTTTAATTTTTATCATTGTGTTTTTCCTTTAATTAATGGTACAAATTTAAATATTCCGTGTTCGGTTATATCGAAGTTATTTTCACCTTTTTTTTCTAACAAAATCATTTTTTGCGATTTCTCTCCAACAGGAATAACCATGCGTCCTCCAATATTTAATTGCTTTTTCAGTGGTTCAGGAATAAAAGGTGCTCCGGCTGTTATAATTATTTTATCGAATGGACTATAAGTTGGCAATCCCAAATATCCATCGCCATAAAACAATTGAGGATGATAATTCAAATTATTTAAAAGTAAGAATGTGGAATTAAAAAGTTCTTTTTGTCGCTCAATTGAAAATACCTTTGCACCCATTTCAACTAAAATAGCAGTTTGATATCCGCTTCCTGTACCAATTTCAAGAACTTTATCGCCTTGTTTTATATTAAGCATCTGAGTTTGAAATGCAACGGTGTAAGGTTGCGAAATAGTTTGCCCTGCCTCAATTGGCATAGCTTTATCTTTATATGCTAATTGCTCAAATCCTTTAGCAATAAATAAATGACGTGGAACTTTCATTATTGCATCAAGAATTTCTTTCGAAAAAATATTTTTTGAAGATAGCTCATCAACTAACTTTTTTCTTAAACCCTTGTAAACATACGAATCTTCCATAAATTAAAATAATCTTTAGCAAAAATAGTTTTATTAACTCATCTTACGTAATTTTATCAAGATTCAAATTTCAAGCCTCAAGATTCAAGTTTCAAATTCCAAGTCTTTTTATTTTGGAATTTGGAATTTTGGACTTGGAATTTGGAATTTTAAATGCCCGTTTGAAGTATAAATCATGTTTATCATAATAATCTGCGTTATCTGGGTTCTCATTTATTTTTTTGCTTAGCATCAGTTATCAAACTTAATATGTTAATAAATAGACAATAATAATAAAATTATGATATACTTTATTAATAATTTTGAGCAAATATAATTAAAAAGAAAGTTTCAAGTTTGAAGTTTCGGTTTTTTTAACAACCTCTTCAGAAGCATCGGAACTAAAAACTATAAACCCTAAACCAATAAATATAAGCAAATGCAAAAAATTGGCATAGTCGGTGTTGGAAATTTTGGAAAATTTCATGTTGAAGAGCTATTAAAAATTCCAGAATTTGAGTTAGTTGGCTTTTACGATATAAACCCACACACTTCTGAACTTGTATCTAAAAAATTTAATATTACAGCATTTAATTCTTTTGCCGAACTTTTAAATGAAGTTGAAGTAATTGACGTTGCAGTACCTACATCGCTGCATTATGTTATTGCAGTTGAAGCAATAAAAAAACAAAAACATGTTTTTATCGAAAAGCCAGTAACTATTACTGTTGAAGATGCCGAAAATCTTGTTAAACTTGCCGAAGAAGCTTCGATAAAAGTACAAGTAGGTCATATTGAACGTTTTAACTCAGCATTTTTAGCAGCATTACCTTATATAAACAATCCTTATTACATTGAAATTCAAAGGCTGCAAAAATTCATTAATCACAATACAGACACTTCTGTAGTTTTAAATTTAATGATTCACGATATTGATATTGTGTTAAGTGTTAATAACTCTAACATTAAAAAAATTAATGCTTTTGGAATTAAAAATATTAACCAGACATCTGATTTTGCAAATGCACGAATTGAGTTCGACAATGGATGTGTAGCAAATATAACATCAAACAGAGTATCGCCAATTGAATTAATTACTTATAATTTTTTTCAAAAGAACGTATGCATAAGTATTGATTTACTTAATAAAAGAACAGAAATAATAAATTATAATCCGATAGCGATTGGATCCAAAAGCGATAAACAACCAATTAACACGAAATTTATTAAAGATTTATCAATTAAAGATTGTAAAATAATAGACGAACATTCGCTAAAAAAAGAATTTTTAGCGTTTTACAACTGTATCGCAAATAATTCAAAACCAACTGTAACACTCGATGATGGATTTAAAGCTTTAAAAGTTGCCAACGAAATTATTGATAAAATAAAAGTTTCTGCCGATTTTTAATTTCTATACAATAAATTTGCAAACTTTTCGTTAAACGTACATTTATTGTATAATGCTAAAATGTATATATCTATATTGCTTATTATCAGTTGCTTCACTAATATTAAATGGTTGTAATAAATTCGACAAAGAAGAACCCGTCCCTTCTTATATCAGAATATCAAAGGTAAATTTGATATGCGACAGCATTACTCAAGGCAGTTCGCAAAATAAAATTACCGACATTTGGGTTAATATAGATGGCAACAAACAAGGTACTTACGAAATCCCAACAATTTTCCCGATTATTGCCGAAGGTAAACACAATTTAATTTTAAGAGCTGGAATAAAAGTTAACGGTATTTCTACAAGTAGAATTATTTTTCCTTTTTATAATCAAATATCTATTGATACAAATTTTATTCCTGAAAATAAATTAAATATTACGCCAACATTTACATATATACCTGAAACTCAGTTCGCATGGTTAGAGAATTTTCAAAATAATGGCTTTACTTTAGACAAAACTTCAAAAAGCGATACTTTACTCTATATTGAAAACGATTCAGTTAACACTAATCAAAAATATGGGGTTTTTTATATTGATACTGCCCGCAAAACTTTTCAATACAAATCAACCGAGAAATATTATCTGCAATCAAATGGTTCGGCAATTTTTTTAGAGCTTGATTATCAATGTGATTACCCATTCAGCATAGGTGTAATTATTAATAAACTAACTCTAAGTATCGAAACTCCTATTATTTATATCAACCCTCATCCGCAGTCATTTAATCACATTTACATTGATTTGTCGTACATTGTTTCTCAAAATACAGATGCTTTAAATTATAACATTTTCTTTGGAAGTACATTGGATGATGGATATAACAAAGGAGAAGTTAAAATTGATAACATAAAATTAATTCACTTTTAATGAATAAAAGGTTACAAACTGCTAAATATATAATTTCCGACATAATTACTGCAGGTTTAAGCTGGGGTTTATTTTATATTCTCCGAAAAAAACTTATCGAATCAGATTTCTTTGGTTATCAAATTGATATTAACTACGATAATAAATTTTACCTTGGTTTATCTGTTATTCCTTTTTTCTGGCTATTTTTAAATTATTTATCAGGATATTATAAAGATGTTTATCATCGTTCACGTTTAAAGGAATTAGGGCAAACTATTGCAATAACAGTAATTGGAATAATTATTATATTTTTCACACTTTTGTTGGATGATTATGTTTTTTCGTATAAAAATTACTACCGTTCAATTTTGATACTTTTTACTCTTCAATTTTTATTAACATATATTCCCCGTTTGATTATAACAACTAACACTGTTCATAAAATACAAGACAGAAAAATTGGGTTTAAAACATTATTAATTGGAAGTAACAAAAAAGCCTATGAATTATTTAAACAAATGCTTTACGAGAAAAAATCAGCAGGAAATATTTTTATAGGTTTTGTAAGCGTAGTTGAGAAACCAAAATATATACTCGATAAACATATTAAACACTTAGGTAACATTAATGAACTTTCTAAAATAATTGACGAAAATAAAGCTGAAGAAGTAATAATTGCAATTGAAACTTCGGAACATAACAAAATAAATAGTATTATAAATAAAATTGACAATAAAAATCTTGTAATTAAAGTAATTCCAACGCTTTATGACATTATTACTGGTAGCGTTAAAATGTCGTCATTATATTCAGCACCACTTATTCAAATTTCACGCGACTTAATGCCCGAATGGCAATTAAATATTAAAAGAATTTTAGATATTGTTATTTCAGTTTTAGCTATTGTTATTTTAATTCCTGCTTTCATATTTATAAGCATTGGAGTATTGTTATCATCTGCCGGACCATTATTTTATACACACGAACGTATTGGCAGATATGGAAAACCATTTAAAATTATCAAATTCAGGTCAATGTATGTTAATGCCGAAAAAGATGGACCAGCACTTTCAACTCAAAACGATAATAGAATAACCAAGTTTGGAAGGTTTATGAGAAAATCACGTTTAGATGAAATTCCCCAATTCTTTAATGTTATTAAAGGCGAAATGTCATTAGTTGGACCACGACCGGAGCGACAATTTTTTATAGACCAGATAATGAAAAAGGCTACTCATTATGCTCATCTACAAAAAGTAAGACCAGGTATAACTTCATGGGGACAAGTAAAATTTGGATATGCCGAAAATGTTGACGAAATGATTGAACGACTAAAATACGACCTTATTTATATTGAAAATATGTCGCTTTACGTTGATTTTAAAATTCTAATTTATACTATAAAAATTATTTTGCAGAGAAAAGGAAAGTGATTTCAAGCACCAAAGCAAAATATTAAGTATCAAATTTCAAAATCCAAATTCCAAATAACAAATAAATTCCAAATTTCAAAACCTAAAACTATCGAACCAAAAACCTTTTCTTAAGCTATGGAGCTTCGATACTTTGGAACTTCGGAACTAAAAACAATGAACAATTGAACATCTTACTAAAAACCAAGTTACAATTTCCAAAACTTTAAACTAAAAACCATTTTTATTATTTTTTGTATATTTGCATTTTAAACCAAATTTATAATAAACATGTATGACTCTAAAAAAATTGCCGTAATACTATCTGGATGCGGTGTTTACGATGGTTCTGAAATTCACGAAGCAACTTTAACTTTGCTTGCAATTAAAAAACAAGGTGCCGATTACGAAATATTTGCACCCGACATAGAGCAATACCACGTTGTTAATCATCTTACAGGCAAAGAAATGAACGAAAAACGTAATGTTTTAGTAGAATCTGCCCGAATAGCCCGTGGTAATATTAAACCTTTATCAGCTTTTAGAGCTTCTGATTTTGACGGACTTATTTTTCCCGGTGGATTTGGTGCTGCAAAAAACCTATCCGATTATGCTTTTAAAGGCGCAAAAGCAAAAATAAATCCCGAAGTAAAAAAAGCGATTATTGAAGTTGCCTCAGCAAATAAACCTATTGGTGCATTATGTATTGCACCAACTATTATAGCGAATGTGTTAGGCAATGTTACACTTACTATAGGACAAGATGAAAAAACAGCAAAAGATTTAATAAAATTTGGCTCAACACATATCAATACAAAACAATGTGAAGTTGTTGTTGATAAGAAAAATAAAATAGTAACAAACCCGTGTTATATGCTCGAATCAACAATAGTTGAAATTGCCGAAGGAGCCGAAAATGTTGTAAAAGAGATGCTGAAAATGATGTGAACTATAGTTGTTAAGCCATTAGGTTATTGAGTTATTTGTTATTTAGTTATAAGTCAAACATTATAATACACATTAACTTTTAAGCCTACCAAATATAAAACAATAAACGATGAAATTGTTAAATTACTAAATGGTTAAATAACAATAAACAATGTCCGAACTATAATTTATAAAATTAAAAAATGATAGGATTAATAAAATCATAGTTCAGACAATAAACGTAAAACAATAAACTTATCAACAAATCCCCATTCTTCTTTTTTAAACCAACCTAAACTTTCTATATTTACAGCCAAAAAAAACTAATAATTTCGTACATGGCTGCCAACGAAAATACACCTTTAATGAAGCAATACAATAGTATTAAGGGAAAATATCCCGATGCTATTTTATTATTCAGAGTTGGTGATTTTTACGAAACTTTTGGCGACGATGCAATAAAAACTTCCAAAATTTTAGGAATAACATTAACAAGCCGCAATAGTGGTTATGCATCTGAAGCACCGCTTGCAGGTTTTCCTTATCATGCCTTGGATACTTATTTGCCTAAACTTGTAAGGGCTGGTCAGCGTGTTGCTATTTGCGACCAGTTAGAAGACCCAAAACATGCTAAAACAATTGTTAAACGTGGTGTTACAGAATTAGTAACTCCGGGAGTTACTACAAACGAAAATGTTTTAAGCAATCAGGAAAACAATTTTCTTGCATGTATCCATATTGATAAAAAAATTGCAGGAATTGCCTTTCTCGATATTTCTACCGGCGAATTTATGGTTTCGGAAGGTACTATTGAACAAGCCGAAAAACTTTTACAAAGTATCCAGCCAAAAGAAGTGTTGCACGAACGTTCTAAACATCAAGAAATTAACGATATTTTTGGCAATAAATTTTATTTTTATAAATTAGAAGAGTGGCTTTTTAATCAGGATACTGCTTATGACAGATTGTTAAAACATTTTGGAACAATATCATTAAAAGGTTTTGGAATATCTGATTTAATTATAGGAACAACTGCAGCAGGAGCAATTTTACAATATTTAGATTTAACACAGCATGATAAGTTAAAACATATTACTGGTATCTCGCGAATAGATAACGACGATTTTGTTTGGTTAGATAAATTTACAGTTCGTAATCTTGAGCTATTTCGTTCGACAAACGAGAATGCTAAAACACTTATTGATGTATTAGATTGCACATATACTCCTATGGGTGCCAGAATGTTGCGAAGGTGGCTGGCTTTTCCTTTAATAGATATTGATGCCATTAATCATAGATTAAACTCTACAGAATATTTTTTTATTAACCAAGAAACAGCAAATGAACTTTCTATACTTATTAAACAAGTTGGTGATTTAGAGCGACTTGTTTCTAAAGTTGCAGTTGCTAAAGTAAATCCACGAGAAGTTGTTCAATTAAAAATTTCGTTAAGTGTAATAAATCCTGTTAAAGAAATTTGTTTTAAAAGTAACGAGAACAATTTGAAAAATATTGCAGAACAACTCAATCCCTGTTTGTCTATACTCGAAAAAATAACAAATGAAATAAAGCCCGAGCCACCTGTTCAGTTATCTAAAGGAGAGGTTATTTCTTTTGGCGTTTCTAAAGAATTAGATGATTTAAGAGATATTGCCCATGGTGGAAAAGATTTTGTACAGCAACTTCAACATCGCGAAGCTGAAAGAACACAAATTCCATCTCTTAAAATTAGTTTTAATAATGTGTTTGGATATTATATTGAGGTTAGAAATACTCATAAAGATAAAGTTCCTTCCGATTGGATTCGCAAACAAACACTTGTAAATGCCGAACGTTATATAACTACTGAATTAAAAGAATATGAAGAGAAAATTTTTGGTGCTGAAGAAAAAATCCTTCAACTCGAAACTTCACTTTTTAACCAATTGGTTGCAGCAATTGCTGAATTTATTCCCACTTTACAGCTAAATGCATCGTTAATTGCACGATTAGATTGCTTTTTATCGTTTGCAAAACTTGCAATACAAAACAAATATTTTAAACCAGAATTAAACGATTCAAATATTATTGAAATTAAAGAAGGGCGCCATCCTGTTATTGAAACTCAATTACCACCCGACCAGCCCTATATTTCAAATGATATATTTTTAGACTCTAACAATGAACAAATAATGATAATTACCGGACCTAATATGTCAGGCAAATCAGCTTTGCTTCGACAAACTGCTCTAATTGTATTACTTGCTCAAATTGGTAGTTTTGTGCCGGCTAATGAAGCAAAAATAGGAATTGTTGATAAAATATTTACCCGCGTTGGAGCTTCTGATAACATTTCGCAGGGAGAATCAACTTTTATGGTCGAAATGATTGAAACTGCAAGTATCTTAAATAATATCTCAACAAAAAGTTTAATTTTGTTAGACGAAATTGGCAGAGGTACAAGCACTTACGATGGGATTTCAATTGCCTGGGCTATTACCGAATATTTACACGAACATCCACAAGCTAAAGCAAAAACTTTATTTGCTACTCACTATCATGAACTTAACGAAATGGCAAACTCTTTTAGTCATATTAAAAACTTTCATGTAAGCGTTAAGGAAATAAATAATAAAGTAATCTTTTTACGTAAACTTCAACCGGGCGGAACTGAACATAGTTTTGGAATTCATGTTGCAGAAATGGCTGGAATGCCTAAATCGGTTGTTAAACGTAGCTCCGAAATATTAAAAGACCTTGAGAAATCTCACAAAAATAATTCACTTTCAAAACCAATAGATGAAATCGCCGACCACCGCGAAGGATTGCAGCTTTCATTTTTTCAATTAGACGACCCTGTTTTAAAGCAAATCCGCGATGAAATAAAAAACTTAGACATTAACAAATTGACTCCGATTGATGCACTTAATAAACTAAATGAAATTAAAAGAATAACCGGTATTTAATTGTTAAATACTTTGTTTATAAAGCATTTAAACTATATCTTTTTGTTTAATTTATTTTACGATATTCGACTAATAATTTTTTTGAACAAAACCTAATAATTGAAAAAATGAATTTGAATAAAATATTTTCTTTAATTTTTATTATTAACATAAGTCTGTATGCTTATCCTCAAAGTGATAATATGATAACAAATAATAATGAAAATATATCTGTAAATATTGATGCTAACATTGTAAAAATGTCGCCTGCACTTAGTACAGATAAAACTATAATTTATTCATTATCAATAGATTCTGTCCCGATTTATCCCGATTTGATAATCGAAAGCAGGATAACAGAGTTAAGTTTAACTACACCAATAGCACTCGATTATAACCCTGTTGTAAAAAAATATATTGACTATTTTTCAATAAAGAAGCGTGGACTTATTTCAAAAATGCTCGGAATGAGCCAATATTATTTTCCAATGATAGAATCGAATTTAGATAAATACCATTTGCCAATGGAATTAAAATATTTGGCAATAGTTGAATCGGCTTTAAACCCTACTGCACGCAGCAAATCGGGAGCTGTTGGGTTATGGCAGTTTTTATTGCCAACAGGTCAAATGCTCGATTTAAAAGTTAATTCGTTTATTGATGAACGTCAAGACCCTGTAAAATCAACCGACGCAGCTTGCAGATATTTAGAATACCTTTATAATACTTTTAAAGATTGGCAATTAGCACTTGCTGCTTATAACGGTGGACCCAGTTTAGTTAGAAACGCAATTATCCGTTCGGGTGGCAAAACAGATTTTTGGGAACTTCGTTCGTACTTACCTACCGAAACTCAAGGTTATGTTCCGGCTTTTATAGCTCTTACTTATGTAATGAATTATTCAGAAGAACACAATATTCGTCCTGATATACCTAAACTATTTTATTATCAGGTGGACACTGTAATGATAAATCAACCGGTTTATTTTGCATCAATAGCAAACAAATTAAAAATTCCTTTCGAAACAGTAAAATTTTTGAATCCTGCTTATAAAACTAATTACATCCCAAAAAGCAGCGAACCAGTAGCTTTAATACTTCCTGCTAATAAAATATCAACATTTATTCAAAACCAAAAAGCAATTTATAGTTACTCGTTTCCAACTGATTCATTGCTTAAAATGAATAACAATTATAATAATCAATCAAAAACTTTAATTAATTATATTGTTCAAAAAGGTGACTATATTAATAAAATTGCCTTAAAATACAGATGTTCAGTTGATGATATTCTAGTATGGAATGGTTTAAATTCACCAAATATAACAAGTGGCACAATATTAAAAATATGGACTCCAAATCAAATTGAAAATTCAATAACTGATGATTCAAATTCAGATAAACAAAATGAAAAATTAATTAAAAAAACAGTTGTTTATACTATTCAGAAAGGTGACACATTGTACAGCATTTCTCAAAAGTTTATTGGAACAACAATTGCCGATATAATGCTTAATAATAAGCTTACAAACGAAAGCAATCTTATTCCAGGTAATCAATTAATTATTAATACAATTTCAAATTAATTTATGGCACAATTTTCGTTTTATAAAATTTAATTTATAAAACGGACACATAAAAATTACCTTATACAAAAAGCACAACAAATATTTAATTATTGTCTGATGAAAATTTTAATACTAATTGTTTTTATTTCAATAACATTATTCTCATGCGATAATACCCAAAAAGATTTATTACTTAATGTTAACGGTAAACCCGGTGAAATAGTAGTGGTTATTGAAAAAAACACATGGACAATGTCGCCTGGCAAACAACTAAAAAGAATACTTACTACTGTTCAGCCAGCATTACCACAAGATGAACCAATGTTTCGTGTTTACCATATTGAACCATCAAATTTCAGCGTTCTTTTTAAATCGAATAGAAATATTATTTATGTTGAAAAAGGTGATTTTAAAGATTCAGCTACCATTCATTTAAAATACGATGTATGGGCTAAACCTCAGGCATATATAGAAATTAATGCTCCTTCAGATTCTGAATTAACAACATTAATAATGAATAATGAAGATAAAATAATTGATTTTTTTATTACAAGTGAACGTAAAAGAATGCAAGCCACTTATAACACATTCAAAGAAAAGGAAATAACAAGTAAATTGTTAAAACATCATGTAAATTTAACTTTTCCAAAGGGCTATAAAATTGATGTTGATTCACTTGGTTTTGTATGGATTACTTCTGAAACGCCAAACATAAGTCAGGGAGTGTTTATTTACGAATACAATTACCGCGATACAAATACATTTACAGCTAAGTATATCATACAAAAAAGAGACTCTATATTAAAACGGTTTGTTCCAGGTCAGTTACCCGAAACATACATGACAACTGAACACGATTATGTGCCTTATGTTAATGAGTTTTTTTTAAATGGGACATACACATTTGAACTTAGAAGTTTGTGGAAAGTTCAAAACGATTTTATGGGAGGTCCTTTTGTCAGTCTTTCAACAGTTGACGAAAAACGAAATAAGGTTATTACAGTTGAAGGATATGTGTATGCCCCTAAATACGATAAACTCGAATATGTACGTCAAATTGAAGCTATTTTATATACATTGGAAGTCGTTAATTAGTGTCTGTCTATAAAGTCAGAAATATGCCGCGAATTGCACGAATTGTTTTTTATTTTTTTTGTTTTCATTCGTGAACTTAGCGAAGCGATTTCACGAACACAATAAAAAAATAAAAAAAATGTGAGTAAACCGGACATTATGGACAAACTCTATTTAATAAACTATTTTACTTATAAAAAGTTGCATTAATTACTTGAATTTAGGAAAGATTAAAATCGGATATTGTAATTTTATAAAAACTACTATATTTGTTCGTTATAAAAATTGTTAGAAAAAGCAACTTTTGCATTAAAATAGTTGTCTAAAAGAAAATGATTAAAAACTTACTATTATATTTTATTATTTTATTCCTTTTTTTGGCATCTTGCAAAAAAGAAAGCATTCATCCCGAATGGGATGTGAATTTACTTAGCCCTATAGCAAAAACAAAACTCACATTAAACCAGATAGTTGCCGATAGTTTATTACAAGTAAATTCCGACAGCAGTATTTCATTAGTTTATCAAACTCCTTTAGCCGATATTGTGTTAGATACAATTGCTCAGCTACCTGATACATCAATTACTTACACTGCAAAATTAAGTACTTTAAATATTGCTCCTATAAATATTGTGGACAGTGTTTCGTTGGGAGATATTGCTGAAATGGATAAGGAATTAAATGGTCCCTATGGTGGCCTGTACGAAGCTTTAACAACGGCATCTATTACAGGTAATCCGACAACTATTTCAGCCATTCCACCTATGTCTTTTGATAGTATTGTTGTTGATGCAGGAAATTATTTTCAAACTATTTCGGTTCAACAAGCTTATGTTGATATTAAAATTGATAACAAATTGCCTATTGCACTTACAAATATTATTTTTCAATTAAAAAATCAAGGTAATGGATTAGTTTTATTAACTGATAGTTTTGATGCAATTGCACCTAATACATGGGCTACTAAAACAGAATTTTTAACAAATGTTACACTCGAAAATCTGATGTGGGCAACAGTTACCTTAAGCTCACCGGGTTCTGGTACTCCGGTAACTCTTGTTTTAAGTCAATCAGCAACTACCACAATTACAGTTTACGATATTGTAATTGATTCTGCAATTGCACGTTTTCCATCACAGGAAATAATAAACTACAATAATAACGCAGTAATAAACACCACTAATAATTTGCAAATTTCAGAAGCATGGGCAAAAAGCGGACAAATTAGTGTTGAGGTTTTTAATACTATAGAAGAAACTATGCATTATCAGTTTCAGGTTCCAAGAGCAAAATTAAACAACGTGCCACTAACTTTATCGGGAACAATTCCTGCTGCTACGGGTGGGAATGCTTCGCATACAACCGTTTCGCAAGATTTAACAGGATATAAAATAGATTTCAGCGGGATAAATCAGGATACAATAAATAGCTTGTATTATATTTTAACCGGAAGTATAGATTCTTCGGGCAATTTTGTACACATAACAATGAACGATAGTATTTATATTAATTGTTCGTTAAGTAACATACTGCCCGATTATGCCCGCGGATTTTTCGGAAACCGCCACATTAAGCAGGATTCAACTGTAAGTTTCTCTGTATTAAACGATTTACAAATTGACCAGTTAAGCTTTAATGATGTTAAAGTTAGTTTATCTGTCGAAAACCAAATTGGAGTTCAGGCACAGGCAAACATTACTGAGCTTACAAGTATTAATACAAATCATAATTCAAGTGTAACTTTAACCGGGACTGCCCTCTCCTCGCCTTTTAACATTTTAAAACCTAATGACCCACATTCACTTAATATTGATGTAATTCCAACTATTAATAATTTCACATTAAACAGCACAAATTCTAATATCAATCAATTAATTAGCAACTTACCCGATAAATTCAGATATAAAGTAGCACTCGATTTGAATCAGGGAATTACACCTCCACCACCAGGTTCAGGAACTGATTTTATATACTATGGCGATAAAGTCAGCAGTAAATTAAATATTGAAGTTCCGCTATCATTTATTGCCGGAAATTTAGTTTTAAGAGATACCGTGGCAACTGATTTTGCTAATACAGATATTAGCAATGTAAACGGTGGCAGTATTATTTTAAAATCGGAAAATATGTATCCTATTGATGCTTCTGTAAAAATTTATTTTTTAAACGAGCAGAATGTTATTTACGATTCACTTTCAATAGTTTCGGTTTATATTCAGGCAGCAACAATAAATATAAATACACAAAAAGTAGAATTACCAAAATTATCAAAAAACATTATTCCTGTAACAAAAGATAAGCTAAATAATTTATTTCTCGCTAAAAATTTAATTATAGAAGCAAGATTTAACACACAACCAGCAAATACTCATGTTAAAATTTACAGCGATTATTATATTTATTTTAAAATTATTGGCGATTTTAGTTATAGAGTTAAAAAATGAAAAAAGTTTTTGGTTTCAGGTTTTTAGTTTCAAGTTTCAGGTTTGGAGTTTTTAAAAACCTCAAACTATAAACCCTAAACCAATAAATATCAACAAATGAAAAAAACATGCCACTGATTGCACAGATTGCACAGATAAAAAAAAGACACAGATTTGTTTTGATTATTATGATAATTGTGAAAAAGATTGGGAAGGCAAGATTGAAAAAAAACAGTGAACAGTAAACAGTAGGCAGTCCACAGTCAGCAGTCGGCAGTCAGCGGTGAATTATAAACTCGAAACTAAAAACTTTTTTGAACAGTGAACTTTTTTGAACATAGAACAATGAACTTTTTGAACATTTTTGAACAATGAACAATAAACATTATTTTTACTTTTCACTTTCCACTTTTGTCATGCTGAGCATAGTCGTGTTGGTGAACCTGTCGAACCAAACATTCGCTCAGGTTTCGCCTTTAAGTTCTCCTGTAAATAATTATAACAACGATTCAGTGTTTACCGAAACAGGGACATATTTTAACTATTATTTAGGTTCAAATTCAATACATAATAAATTTGCTTTAGCTATTGTTAACAGCAATTATCTTGATGATGATTTAAAAAACTCTAACAAGTTGAAAAAATATAATATTTCAGGATATGATATTCATGCAGGAGCTTATGTCGCAGTAATGCCCGATTCGATGTGGGGATTAACAAACTTTGGTTACAGAGTTGGACTTTCGCACAAACAGTTTCGTTCAGCTAATTTTAGCGGCGATTTATACAAACTAATATTTTTCGGTAACGAACAATTTGAAGGAAAAAACGTAAATTTCGATAATACTCGGTTACGTTCTATTGATTATCAGAAACTTGAATTAGGGATTTTTAAAAACTATAATGATAACAACACTAAAGTCAATATTTGTTTTGGTTTTAATTTATTAAAAGGTCAGCAATTGCAATCGCTAAATATAAACGAAGGTTCATTTTATACTTCCAATGATGGAGATTCACTTGACCTTAATACTAAATTCTCTTATTTTACATCCGACCAATCACACAAGAATTTTACCGATGTTAATGGAATTGGCATTTCATTCGATGCTTTCTTTGTTATTGAAAATACAAAATCGAAACTCTCTTTTACTTTTGCCAGCGAAGATTTGGGCTATATCTCATGGACAAAAAAAAGTTATTTAGCAGGAGTTGATACTGCAATTCATTTTGATGGAGTAGAAATTACTAATATTATGAACGTTGCACAAGAAAATCTTCATGGAATATCGCAGGACAGTTTAATGGATATTATTTACAGTAAAAGTGATACTGTACCTTTTCAACTTTCAATTCCCGAAAAACTAAGTTTTGAAGTAAAAAAAGAATGGAATTGTTTTATAAATTCTGCTTTAATTGGAGTAAATTATATTTTTGACGTAGGACAGCCAATTCCACAATTTTATGCTATGCAAACTGCTGTTATAACAAAGTGGTTAAATATTGGATTAATTGAAAATTATGGTGGCTTTTCGGGTTTTAACGCAGGTTTGTATTTTCAAATTAATACAAATAAAAATTTTAATGCAACAATATCTTCAGGAAATTTAACCGGTTTTATTTTACCTAAAGAAGCTTATGCGAGAAGTGTTTCGATAAGTTTAAGTTATAAAATAAAGTAAATCTTACTCTTTGTTAAACATACGGATTAAGGGTTGAGTTTAAAAAGATTTTATCATAAACCACATTAGACACATAGTTCACATAATAAAAACACATAGTTTGATTTCTATGTGAAAAATCTATGTGTTCTATGATTCTATGTGGTAAAAAATTGATGATTGTAACATATAACGTTGGTTATTAATATTAAATTTAGTTTAAATATAAAATTGGTTTTAACCCTTATACTAAACCGCCAACAAGATGTATAAAATACTATATGATTGGCTGGTTTAGTTAATGCCGACAGACTAACAGTTTTAAAATAAAAGCGAAGCGATTTATTTTAATTATCTTGTTAGCAAGTCGGTATTATTTCGCATTAATTACAATTTTGTTTAAAATATTACTATTAATAGTTTCAATTTTAATATAGTACATTCCCTCTGCAAAGCCCTTTAAATCAATTCCGTTACTTTTGTTAGCAAATTCATATTCCGCAATCTTCTGTCCAATATTATCAAATAATTTCACACTTACTTTTGCTTTTGGGGTTTCGGGGAAAATGATATTTAATTTGTCGGTTGCAGGATTTGGAAATATTTCAATGTTATTTGTAATAACATCATTTACATTAACTAAAGAAACTGTAATATTTTGACAATAAAGAGCGCTACCACATTGGGAATTTAAAGTTAAACAAACATTATAAGTGCCTGCTGCTAAATAAGTAAATGTTGGATTTGCTAAATATGAGTTATACCCATTTCCAAAATCCCAGTTGTAAGTTCCTGCTGAAGATGTGTTTGTGAAATTTACAGTTAATCCGTTTGCAGAATATGTATAACCTGCTTGGGGAGGCTGAGGGTCAACTATTGTTACTGTAGCAGAACTTGAACAACCATTAGCATCGGTAACAGAAGCTAAATAAGTTCCTGCTATTAAATTATTTACGGTTTGTGTAAATTGAATTGGACTTGTATTCCACATATAAGTATAAGGTGAAGTTCCACCATTAACGGATACAGAAGCAGAACCATTTGAATATCCCGAACAGCTTGGATTTGTTGAAGAAACATTAACATTAATAGCCGAAGGTTCATTCATCGAAATTGATGCAACTACTTTACAACCGCCACTATCAGTTACAACAACCGAATTTAATCCAGAGCATAAATTAATGGCTGTGTCAATTGTTAATGAAACACCCGAAGTTATTTGTCCATTCGACCAAGTATAACTAAATGGAGGATTTAAACCAGCACCGCTAAGCGAAACAGTAGCAGAGCCATCGCATTGTCCTGAACAGGAAATTGGGTTTTGAAGACTAATGTTAGCTGTATATGACACATTATCATTCAAATTAATTGTAGTTGACGAAGTACAACCATTACCATTTGTTACAGTAACAACATATACACCGGCAGGTATAGCGTTTATAAAATTAGTTGTACTTGCAGAGTTTGTAGTTGACTGTCCGGAAGACCACTGATAAGAATAATTTGGAATTCCATTTGCAGTAATATTAACAACTGCTGCACCATTGCTGGCTCCACAACCCGGATTTGCAAAACTACTGTTTAATGTTACTAAAGCAGGCGGGTTATAATTTATAATAGAGTAACAATTATATAACCCCATAAGCGAAATATTTATTGAGTTTGGTTGAGTAGAAAAAGGTATATTGTTTATAGTGAAGTTTATAGGATTAGTAAGTGGTGGTTGTATAGTTTGTGATATTCCACTTATTTGGTCAGTTACAATTAAAGTTGACGAATCGGGTGAAATAGAAAAATAAATACTGCCATTAAGTGTAAATTCATTATCTGTTCCACATGTTTGATTTTGAATAGTTATACTATCAAATTGACAAGTTTGTGAATTGCAGGCATCCGGAGATCCGGTAAATCGCCATGCTTCATTATATGCTGTCCATGGTCCTGTATTTCTATCAGGAGCTGCAACTCCTGTTGTACCTGTTGCATCTTGAATCCCAATTATTGCGTTACCAGAATTCCATCCAGTGCAAGCAGGATGGTCTTCGATATAAACTTCAATAACATTTGAACCTTCGTAAAGAACAATTTCTTGAGAAGTTTGTAAGCTACTACAACTAAAATAACAAACTTGATTACATTTAAAAACGAATTTTCTATTGGGAGAAGTTCCTGTAATATCGTAATATAAATTTCCACAAGTGCCAGGGTCAATATCTGAATATGCTCCAAAAATAGAATTTAAAGGTAATGCGTTACTTGGAACGAAATCTGAAAACGACCATGGACAATATCCACCAGCATTTGTTAAATCAAAGGAAATAACACCATTTGAACCAACTATAACCTGATTATATTCTTGTCCATAAAAACAAAAATTAAAAGGAAGTGTAATAACACCACTATAAACATCATCAGTATTTACTGATACAGGCGTTCCACCGGTAAAAGGAAAAGGTGGATTATAAGGAATAGAAAAAACAGTGTAAGTATTAGTTCGTCCAGTTTGAAGTACAATTGCAGTTTTTTGAGCATTTAAGTTTATTGTTATCATTACAAAAATGCTAATAATAACAATTTGTAAAACATTAAACCTTTTCATATTATTATTGATTAGTTTTTGTTAATTACAATTTTATTTAAAACATTACAATTAATTGTCTCAATTTTAATATAATACATCCCATCTGCAATGCCCTTTAAATCAATTTCGTTAACTTTGTTAACAAATTCGTATTCAGCGACTTTCTGTCCAATATTATCAAATAATTTCACACTTACTTTTGCTTTTGGGGTTTCGGGGAAAATGATATTTAATTTGTCGGTTGCGGGATTTGGAAATATTTCAATGTTATTTGTAATAACATTATTCACATTAACTAATGTTACAGTAACATTTTGACAGTAAACATCATTACCGCATTGTGAATTAAGTGATAAACAAACATTATAAGTACCTGCTGCTGAATAAGTAAAACTTGGATTTTGTAATGTAGTGCTGAAACCATTTCCAAAATCCCAGTTGTAAGTTCCTGCTGAAGATGTATTTGAAAAGTTTACAGTTAACGCATTTGCCGAATATGTGTAACCTGCTTGCGGGGGTTGAGGGTCAACTATTGTTGCTGTTGAAGAACCGTTACAACCATTAGCATCGGTAACAGAAGCTAAATAAGTTCCTGCTATTAAATTATTTGCGGTTTGTGTAAACTGAATCGGATTTGTATTCCACATATACGAATAAGGTAGTGTTCCACCACTAACTGATACGGAAGCTTGCCCATTTGAATAACCCGTACAACTTGGATTTGAAGAAGAAATACTTGCATTAATTGGAGATGGTTCATTCATCAAAATTGAGGCAACTACCTTACAACCATTATTATCTGTAATAGTTACAGTAACTAAACCAGCACATAAACTATTTACTGTATCGGTATTTAATGTGTCTATGTGCGATTGACCATTCGACCAGTTATAATTAAATGGCGGATTTTGGCCTGAACCACCAAGCGAAACAATTACCGAACCATTGCATTGACCAAAACAGGAAATTGGGTTTTGAGGACTAATGTTAGCTGTAAATGACACGTTATCATTCAAATTAATTGTAGTTGACGAAGTACAACCATTGCCATTTGTTACAGTAACAACGTAAACACCGGCAGGTATAGCGTTTATAAAATTAGTTGTACTTGCAGTATTTGTAGTTGACTGACCTGAAGACCACTGATAAGAATAATTTGGAATTCCATTAGCAGTAATATTTACAACTGCTGCT
>MENF01000157.1 GCA_001769035.1 Bacteroidetes bacterium GWA2_32_17 | reverse complement strand
AAGAGTTTCACACAATGATTATTTCTCGCAAAAGCACCATTACGCCAAGAAAAAATAATTCACCCCGTTGGATATGCCATTTTTATTGCATAACGGCTATTCAACATAATTATCCTACGGGGTAAATGATTTTTTTAACCACTTTTTAACTTTGTGAACTTGGCGGCTACTATATAACTCTTTCTCATTCTACTGATATTCAGAATGTTCTTTAAGCAGTTTTTTTGAGTTTTTCCAGTTGTTTTTCCATTCGTTTAATTTTTTGTTCTCTCCATTTTTTCTGATTACCTGTTATGATTTCAGCGTTGTATTCCGTTTTATTTTTTAGCATCGTATAAATAATACGCGATAATTTATGCGCCATGGCTAATGCGGCTCCTTTACCACCAAATTTAGCCTTCATTCTCCGGTATTCATCGCCTAAGGGCGATTTGCTATTGGAAAGTGAAGATGCTGCCATTTTTAGGAATTGTCCTGCTTTGTTTTTTTTCTTTGATACTTTACTGCTTATGATTTTGCCTCCGGTAATTTTTGTATTGGGTGTAAGGTTGAGCCATGCGGCAAAATGTTTGGCGCTCTTCCATTTATTCATATCAACACCCGTTTCGGATATTAACTCCAGAGCAGTGATTTCATTCACGCTTGGTATTTTGCACAAATCAACTCCTGTCATCGCTTTAAGATAAGGCGTTATTTGAAAACTAAACTGATTCTTCCTTACTTTTTTTTTTACTTCTTTCTGCCATGTAATTGCGCTGATGTCTCCTTCATTGACAATGGCTACTTGTTGCAACAATTGCTTTCTGATTTTTTCTTCACAACACTTTATTTGCTTTTGGTAAAACAGGTATTCTTCGTGCGCCTGCTGCAACATAAACAGGTATTCGTCCTTCCATATTCCCTCCAACGATTTAATGATGGTTTCACGTGTTGCTTTTATTCTTGGGTCGGTGAGTTCTGCCAATACTTCAGGGTTTCTTTCTCCCTTAAGAATGGCTTCCACCATCTGCATACCTGTTTTTCCCAGAATGTCGCTGATGACGGTGTGCAATTTTATGTTCATTAATTCTAGTGCCTTCTGCATTCTTCTTACAGAATCTGAACATATAGTGATAAGGTTCTTGCGTTGACGAACATAAGTACGCAAAATGCGTACTTGTTCGTCGGGTTGAAAACATTTTTGTAATAACCCACAGGCATGCAGTTTTTGTATCCAGATAGCATCTGTGTCGTCTTTTTTACGACCAGTTACATTTTTTACATGTTTGGCGTTTACTAACCATGGCTCTATGCCCGCTTCTTCCAGCAGCAGGTACAAGTTCAGCCAGTAAACACCGGTAGTTTCCATGGCTGCGGTGGTCATGCCTTTTTCTTTCAGGTCGGATACAACGTTTCTGAGATCGCAGGTAAAAGCATCATAACATTTTACTTCATGTCCCCCCTTGCCGTCAGGAGTGGCTACATAATGTTCGGTGTCCCCGATGTCAATGCCTGCTGCATGAGCGTAAAACACCGGCAGTCCGCTGCTCACTTTTACAATTTTTGTTTTTTCGTTTTTCTTTTTCATGATTTTTGAAATTTTAGTTAAACATTTTTTTAATAAAAAACACATAAGACTGCTTAAAAAAAACGAGATTGCTCTACTATACGGTGTCTCCAATAAATTGGAGCATCCAATTGGAATTTTAATGAGCAGTCCGAACCAGACTTTGCGAAGGAATTTTTATTACCAATACGCGTAATGGTTTTATATGTGCTTATATTTGTATGCAAAGTTATCTGTTTTGAAGTTCCCCCGATTTTTTGGGGGCGGAAACTTTGCGTGACAATTTTTACGCATACTGAATAGTTACGAAAGAAGTATTTTTACTAAAAAAAGTTAAAATGTTTTTTATTTCAAAAGCATTTCGTATTTTTGCGAAATATAAAAACAAAAAAATATTTATTATGGAAATTAAAATTTTAGGAACCGGTTGTGCAAATTGCAAAGCACTGGAAAAAGCAGTATTAAACTCTTTAGCTGAAATGGATTTTGTTGCTAATGTTATAAAAGAAGAAGACATTCAAAAAATAATATCGTATGGAATTATGAGAACTCCGGCATTGGTTATAAACGAAAAAGTAGTTTTAAGCGGTAGAGTTCCAAATACTAAAGAATTAAAAGAAATAATTGAAAAAAATAAATAATGGACACAAAACCAAAATTTACTAATGACCAGATAAAAATAGCTCTTATTGCTAAAGCTTTAAGTCACCCAGCAAGAGTTTATATTATGGAAAAACTTATTGGATTAAATTCTTGTTGCACAAGTGGCGAAATGATAGGCGATATTCCAATTGCTCGTTCTACACTTTCGCAACATTTAAAAGAGCTTAAATATGCCGGATTAATTCAGGGAAATATTGAACCACCTCAAATTAAATATTGCGTTAATAAAGTAAATTGGGAATTGGCTAAAATTCTATTAAAGAATTTTATCAAATAATTTTTTTTATAATTTAATTTCGTAATTACTCGAAATATCGAAATGATAAAATAATTAAATATGTAAATATGAAAACACCACAAATTAAAAAATTGTCAATATTAGTAATGATTTTTACAATGTATTTTGTTTCATGTAATTCACCTTCAGATATTGTAAAAGTTGAAAATCCTGATAGTTTAATAAACGATGTTATAATAAATAACAATAATGATTCAGTTACGCAAAATGTTGTATCTGATACATTGTTGACAAGTAAAAATTCAACAAATGAATCTATTATTAAGGAAGTAAATAAACCAAAAGTGCTGATTTATAATTTTTATGCAACAAATAGATGTGCGTCATGTATTGCAATTGAAGAAGCCACTAAAAAAACACTTGAAACATCTTTTCAATCTGAATTAAAAAATGGTACAATAAAATTAAATGTATTGTGTGTTGATGATGAAGCAAATACAAAACTTGCCGAAAAATTCCAGGCATTTGGTTCAGCGTTATTTGTTACAAGAGTATATAAAGGTAAAGAAACTACAACTGATTTAACTGGTGATGGATTTAAATATGCCAAAAACAAACAAGAAAGGTTTGTCGAAATTTTGAAGAATAAAATAACAGAATATTTAAAATGAAAACAATAACATTAATTTTTTTAATACTTTTTTTAAATAGTTTATTAACTTTTAGTCAAAATGTTGGGGATACTCTTGTTTCAAATAACCCTACAATAACAAAAGTTAAAGTATTTTATTTTCATATAACCGATAGATGTCATACATGCACATCTATTGAAGAAAATTTAAGAAAAACATTGCTAGGAAATTTTAAAAATGAATTAGATAGCGGAATTATTGATTTGCAAATTCTAAATTGCGAAAAAATAGAAAATGTTGCATTAGTAAAAAAATACGAAGCTTATGGCTCTACTTTGGCTCTTACTAAAATTGAAAACGGTGCAGAAGTAAAAATTGATGACATAACCAATTTTGCCTTTTCTAAAATACATGATGAGTCAGTATTTATAAGTGAGTTAAAATTAAAAATTCAGGAACTTTTAAAACCTTAAATAATGAAAAAGAACATTGTGCTTTTTGCATTCATTATGCTATCAGTTTTTACCCTTTCGGCACAATCAAAAAAAGGGAAGATAGAAGTATTGTACTTCAAAGCAAATTTATGTGCATGTAGAGCAAAAGTTTGTACTGCTGTAGGGAACGATATAAAAAATATCATTGATAAAAACTATCCTGATAGTAGTATTATATTCAGGGAAATTAAACTTGCTGATGTGACAAACAAGGAAATAGTAACCAAATACAATGCTCAATCACAGAGTTTGATTATTGTCAAGAAAAAGAAGAAAAATGAGACATTTATAGATGTTTCAGACATTGTGAAGGGGTATTCGCAAAAACAGGATAAAGAAGTTCTTGAAAAAGAATTAAAATCAAAAATTGTTGAATTGAAAAAAATAAAATAAGATGGAATTTCTACAAAATTGGCTCGATTCAACTAATGTGCCTATTTTATCGGCATTGCTTTTAGGGATTATGACAGCAATTAGCCCTTGTCCTTTGGCTACAAATATTACAGCTATTGGTTTTATAAGCAAAGACATTGAAAATAAAAAAAGAATATTTTTTAATGGAATTTGGTACACTTTGGGCAGAGCATTTACCTACACGTTGTTAGGTGTAATTCTTTATTTTGGTGCCAGTAAATTTCAGGTTGCAAAGTTTTTTCAATCAAACGGAGAAAAGTTTCTTGGACCTTTATTAATTGTAGTTGGAATTTTAATGTTCGATTTTATTAAAATTAAATTTCCTGGTTTTAGCAAACTATCCGAAAAAGTTGAAAACAAAAGTAAAAATAATTGGTGGTCAGCTTTTTTACTAGGAACAGTATTCGCTTTAGCTTTTTGCCCTTATAGCGGAGTTTTATATTTTGGAATGTTAATTCCAATGACTATTTCCAGCGTATCAGGATTGTATTTGCCATTTGTTTTTGCTATAGCAACAGGATTACCAGTGATTATTGTTGCATATCTATTGGCATTTAGTTTATCAAGTCTTGGTGGTTTTTATAACAAAGTAAAAATATTTGAAAAATGGTTTAGGTGTGTAATAGCTATAACTTTTATATTGGTTGGGTTTTATTATGTGTATATGTTTTTTATAAAATAAATTATAATGTTAAATAATTTATTTAAATCATCAAATGGTCAAATCGTTTTACCTTTATTATTGTTACCATTATGGTTTTTATTTTATCATTACCTTGAGCCTATAACAAATTGGCTTGTGTTTTCGGTATTTGGTATGACAAAAGGAGAACATCTATCAGAAGCAATTTGGTTTTTTATTTTTGAGTTCCCAAAAGTATTGTTATTACTTACTTTAATAATTTTCTTTGTAGGAATTATCAGAACATTTTTTACACCCGAGCGCACTCGTAAAGCTCTTGAAGGTAAAAAAACATTTACTGGAAATATAATGGCTTCTTTACTAGGTATTGTTACACCATTTTGTTCGTGCTCTGCAATTCCTTTGTTTCTTGGCTTTGTTGAAACCGGTGTTCCTTTAGGAGTAACATTTTCTTTTCTTATTGCAGCACCTATGATTAATGAAGTTGCAGTAGTTCTTTTGTATGGATTGTTTGGATGGCAAACTGCATTAATTTATATTGGTACAGGGTTATTTATTGCAATTTTTGCTGGTTGGATTATAGGAAAACTAAAACTTGAGAAATGGATTGAACCCTGGGTTTTTGAAACAAAAATAGGACAAAACAATTTAGATGAAAAACTAAAATTCAGTGATAGAATAAAATCAGGTTACGGTACAGTAAAAGAAATTGTTGGAAAAGTCTGGTTATATGTTGCTCTTGGGATTGTTGTTGGTGCTGGTGCTCATGGTTATGTTCCCGCCGAATTTATGGCTTCACTTATGGGCAAAGACGTGTGGTATGCTGTTCCTCTTTCCGTTTTAATTGGAATTCCATTATATTCAAATGCTGCCGGAATTATTCCTATTGTTTCTGTTCTAATTGAGAAAGGTGCTTCGCTAGGAACTGCACTTGCTTTTATGATGTCGGTAATTGCATTGTCATTACCTGAAATGATAATTCTTCGAAAAGTTTTAAAAATGCCTTTGATATTTACATTTATAGGTGTTGTTGGCGTGGGCATTATGATTGTTGGATTTTTATTTAATTATATTTTCTAACACAATGAAAATATCAAAAAAACACGAACAAAAACTAACATTGGTTATTATGGTACTCGTCATGACCTTTGTTGTAACATTTGTTGGAACTGCTAAAAATTTAGGTTTTAAACCTGATTTTATTTTGCAATGGTTAAAAGCATGGGGTTTTTCTTATATTATTGTTTTGCCAGTTGTAATGATAATAATGTCTATAATAAAAAAGACTGTTTCTAAATTTGTAGAAAAATAATTGTAACTACTCACCTCATAAAAAATCCTTTACTAATCTTATGCGTATTATTTCTCGCAAAGACGCAATGCTCGCAAAGTTTTAAGAACGCAAAGTTAAAAAAATTATTTATGATTTTTTTTATTGCATGCTTATAGCAGATTTATTATTCGAGAGATATAAACTTCTCATTATTCATCATTTTTATCTGATATCTACTGAAGCTTCGGTACAAGATTTTTTTCCTTTCGTACCTTGCGCCTTTGCGTGACAACTTTTATGGCTTCTGAATAGTTACGATTTTTAACAAAATTTAATATTTATTTTTTGTCTATCTGAATTTAATGTCGTATGTTTACGACGTTAAACATTAATTAAATGACAAATAATAAATCTGAACAGTTTAATATTGAACAACAAGATGTTGCAAGTATTGCAAAAGTTCTTTCGCATCCTGCCAGAATTGCTATTATTCAACTTCTTGCCAAAAAAAAAGAAATTAAAACAGGTAATATTTCCGATTTTTTACCAATAAGCCGTTCTACCGTTTCGCAACATTTAAAAGAATTAAAAAAAGCTGGAATTATAAAAGGCACTATTGATGGACTTAAAATTCATTATTGTTTAGATATGAATAAACTCAATGAAATAAGAGAAAGGTATAACAAGTTTTTCTTAAAAAATATTTCCGATTTTATGTGTAAATGTTAAATTTAATAATTAATAAAATGAAAAAAACTTCAATGATTATTGTGTGTGCAATGTTTTTATTTTCAAATATGATTGCACAAAATGCTAAACTTGAACTTGAAAAAGCTCAAAAATCTGGTAAATCAATTTTTTTAGTTGTTTCAACCAAAACATCTGTTAATACAGAATCGCTACAAAAGCTTGCAGTTGATGCAAGTAAAAAAGCTAAAAGTATTGCAATAATTAAAATAGATCGCGACGATAAAGCAAACTCCGAAATAATTTCAAAATACAGGTTAGCTGGTGTGCAACTACCAATGATTTTAGTTCTTGCTTCAAATGGAGTTGCTTCTGGTGGATTAACTAACAATGACGCTTCAGTTGAAAAACTTTTAACATATATTCCCACAAAAACACAGGCAGATGTGCTACTCGGTTTTGAAAACGGTAAACCAGCTTTAATTGTTTGTGGTAAAAAAAATGCAAAAGATAAATCTACAATTGAAGCAGAATGTAAAAAGGCAGCGCTCAGCATGGGTGGTAAAGCAACGCAAGTTTTTCTTGATGTTGAAAGCAAAAACGAAGCAAATTTTTTAGCTTTATTAAAGCCCGATGTTACTAAAACTACTGTATTAGTTTTTAATGGTAAAGGTCAATATACAGGTACACTAGAATCTACAGCAAAATCAAATGATTTAATAACATCCATCAATAAAAAAATAGGTGGTTGTTGCCCTAGTGGTAGTAGTAGTGGTTGCGGTAAAAAATAATATCAAATATGAATTTATTAAAATTAACATGGATTGAATTGTGGACAAAAAAGTCTCAACTCATTTCAAGTTTGATGGCAATAATAATTGGAATTGGAGTTATTGTTGGTATTCGCACCATTAATGTATATTCCGAGAAAGCTGTTGCTGTAAAATTAGATAATCTTGGTGCTAATATTCTTGTGCTTCCACAAGCTGCAAGTATTGATGATTATTATACTTCCGATATTGATGCTCCTACAATTCCAATGGAATATGTTGAGAGAATTTTAACCTCTGATATAAAAGGAGTTGATAATATGTCGCCTAAACTTACAAGACGAATAACAATTAACAATAAAAAATTTGTACTTACCGGAATTCAACCAAAAGATGAAATAGCTTCAAAACCACTTTGGCAGACAACAGGGTTTGGAAAAGAAATAGAGGCAAGTTGTGCACCTTCGGCAGGAGAAAATAAAAGTAATGGTTACGAAGATGAAAAGTTAAAACGCAAAGGTGTTGATAGTCTTGATTATGCAGAATGTTTATTAGGTTCGCAGGTAGCAAAATCTCTTAATCTTAAAGAAAATGAAAAACTAAAAATTCAGGACAATGAATTTACCGTTGCAAAACTTCTCGACGAAACTGGTACTGTTGACGATGATAGAATTTTTGTAAACCTGAAAGCAGCACAGGATATATTTGGAATTCCAGACCAGATAAGTGCAATCGAAATTATGGGTTGCTGTAATGCAATTTCTGATGGATTACTCGGAAAATTAAGAAATATTTTACCTGATACACGCATTACAACAATCAATCAGATTGTATCTACACAAATTGAAACTAACAAAATGATGAACAAAACATCAATTATTTTTCTAATAATAATTCTTTTTGTGGGTAGTATTTCTATTGGTAATTATATGTGGGCTAATGTTAATGAACGCAAGAAAGAAATTGGAATTTTAAGAATGATAGGAACATTGAAAAGCGAAATTTATAAAATTTTGTTAGTTAAAGCAACTGTATTAGGATTATTTGGCGGTATATTGGGTTATTTGTTAGGAACAATTTCTGCATATTATTTAGGACCTGTTTTTGCTCAAATACAAGTTTCACCAATTCCATTATTTATTTTATGGGCTGTGTTAATTTCAGTTGGCATTTCAATTTTAGGCTCTATTTTACCAGCTTATTTTGCAGCTAAAATTGAACCCTTTTCTAATATGCAGGAGGAATAATTATGAATATTATAACAATAAATAAACTATCAAAAGTATATTGTCATAAAGATGGTATTGTTAATGCAATAAAAGAAATTGAATTTTCAATAGAAAAAGGTAGCTTTGTAACAATCACTGGTTCATCTGGTTCTGGGAAAACAACCTTATTATTAACTTTAGCTGGTTTAATCAGACCAACATCGGGTTCATTCAGCTTTTTCGAAAAAGATTTATCAAATGTATCCGATAGTGAATTAGCAAAATTCAGAAGAAAAAATGTTGGTTTTATTATGCAAAGTTTTGCTTTAATTCCATATTTAACTGCTATTCAGAATGTAATGTTGCCATTATCATTGAATAATGTTAGTAAAATAAAGCAAAATGAAATTGCCGAAGAAGTTTTAAATAATGTTGATTTATTAAATAGAAAAAATCATTATCCTCGAGAGCTTTCAGCCGGTCAACAACAAAGAGTTGCCATTGCAAGAGCTTTAGTTAATTCGCCATCGGTTATTTTTGCTGATGAGCCAACAGGAAATTTAGATCCTACGCTATCACTCGAGATTCTCGATTTTTTAAACAAAATAAACAAAGAAAAAGGAGTAACTATTATTATGGTAACTCATAGCCCAATTGCTGCTGAATATGGAAATGTTAAAATTAAATTATTAGATGGCGAATTAGTAAAAAGTTGAAATTTATGAAATATTTTGTAATATCAAAATTATTGTTTATTTGCACTATGTTATTTTTGTCAATTCTTGATGCGAACTGCCAAATAGATAATACTTATGTTAAATCTAATCCCAATTCACCAGAAATTTCTTTTACTAAAACAATTCATAATTTCGGCTCATTGCAAAAAAAATCAGATGCAAGTATCGATTTTGTTTTTAAAAACACAGGTAAAAGTCCATTAGTTTTAAAGTCGGTAACACCTTCATGCGATTGCACAACACCCGATTGGCCAAAAGGACCAATTATGCCAGGCAAAACAGGAACAATAAAAGTGGTTTATGAGACTAAAGAAATGGGAGTTTTTAACAAAACAATAACTGTTGTATCAAATGCTATAACAAATAAAATTGAATTATCTATTCAGGGTGAAGTTTACGAAAAATAATAAATAAATTTAAATATGAGAATATTGATCCTTTGTACTGGTAACAGTTGCCGTAGTCAAATGGCCGAAGGTATAATGAGAAATTTAGATTCAAAAATGGAAGTGTTTTCAGCTGGAACTCACCCCGAAAAACAGGTAAATAAATATGCAGTAAAAGTAATGAGCGAAATAGGAATTGATATTTCGCAACATTATCCAAAACTTGTCGACGATTTTGTTTCACAATCTTTCGATTATGTTATTACAGTATGCGATAATGCAAAAGAAGCCTGCCCAGTTTTTATTGGAAAAGTTGGAAAAAGAGAACATATTGGATTTGAAGACCCTGCTGATGCAACTGGAACAGATGATGAAAAACTTATTGTATATCGAAAAATTAGAGACCAGATAAAAAATAAGTTCACGAAATTTTATAAAGAAGAGATGTGTTAATTTAAAATGCGTTTTATTATTAAAAAATGAGATAATGAGTTAAAATAGCTATTAGTTAATAACTCAATAACTAATAACTTAAAAACTTAATAACTTGTAATATAATGATGTTTAACTTGTAAAATAATTTATAAATGAAAGCAAAACTTAAATTTTTAGACCGCTATTTAACCTTATGGATATTTTTAGCAATGTTTATTGGAGTTTTTTCTGGTTATTTATTTCCTGAAATTGCTCAATTTTGGGAATCCTTAAAATCTTCTCCAGAGAGCACAACAAATATTCCAATTGCTATTGGGTTAATTGTTATGATGTATCCCCCACTCGCCAAAGTAAAATACGAAGAACTTGGTGATGTATTTAAAAACTATAAAATTTTAGGTTTGTCGTTAATTCAAAACTGGATAATTGGTCCGGTGTTAATGTTTGCACTTGCAATTGTGTTTTTTAAATTGTTCCCCGGTGAAAATAATGCCAATTTGCCTTATATGTATGGTATTATTATGATTGGTCTTGCCAGATGTATAGCTATGGTTATTGTTTGGAACGATCTTGCAAAAGGCGACACACAATATGCTGCCGGATTGGTAGCTTTTAATTCTATTTTTCAGGTTTTATTTTTCTCTGTTTACGCTTACTTTTTTATTGCTGTTTTGCCTGGATGGTTTGGTATTCCAACCAATGATGCAGTAGAAAAAATTACTATTTGGCAAATTGCCGAAAGTGTGTTTATTTATTTAGGAATACCTTTTATAGCAGGATTTTTAACTCGATTTATTATGATTCGCATTAAGAGTAAAGAATGGTATCACACTAAATTTGTTCCTAAAATTAGTCCATTAACTTTAATTGCATTATTATTTACAATTGTTGTAATGTTTTCTCTTAAAGGCGAATATATTGTTAAAATACCTTTAGATGTTGTATTAATTGCAATCCCTTTACTAATATATTTTATTATAATGTTTGTTAGTTCATTCTTTATGAGCAAAAAAGCAGGGGCAAATTACGGACAATCAGTTACTTTGTCTTTTACAGCTGCAAGCAATAATTTTGAACTTGCTATAGCAGTTGCTATTGCTATTTTTGGAATGAATTCAGGTGAAGCATTTACGGCTGTAATTGGTCCTTTAGTAGAAGTCCCTGTAATGATTGGATTGGTGAATGTAGCATTTTGGTTTAAGAAAAAGTATTTTTAATTAGTCGTCACTTAAAAAGTATTCAACAAATTAATATCCAGTTAAATAATGTTATAAAATAATAAAATAAATTGCAAGAAATAATATTAAAACAGTTAAAACCTTGCATATTTTCATAATATATTTATTGTAATAAGATTGATTTTCCCTATTAGTTTTAATCGAAGCAAGTGCGGTGGGTTGTCCACGAAGTGTGCGAACTACAATTTTTGGGCAAATTATACACGGTGTTACAACAAAGCTATTTCATCTATCAAACTCCTAAATTTGAATTAGTTAAAAAATTGGAGTTGGACTTCGTGGAGGGTTTTTTGTTTCTTTTTTGGTGGTGAAAAAAGAAAAATAAAAAAAATCTCAATTAAAATTAATAACGTCCAAAATTTCTAAAGAGGGTTTTTAAGGGACGACTAATTACAATCGTCAATATCTTCAAAGTTATCTTCGATTTCGCCAAACCAAACTAATGCATATTCGCCTTTTATTGATATGCCGATAGCTTTCCATCCAATTTTATTAAAAACTCCTTTTTCTAAAATTACGTTATTATGACCATGACTACTTTTCCAACCAGCTAAAGCATTTTCTGGTGTAGCACCACCAGAATTTTCAAAAGCTATTTCATATCCATTCGATTTGTAATTTGTTAATTCTATTGGTTTCGACCACATTAGTTTTGCGTTTTTATGGTCGTCGGTATAACAACAAGGTTTCCATTTTCCTTTGTCCGACCAACTGTGCATATTGCACTTACCATGAATTGGTTGATTATCAACTAAATCGTTTGCATGAATTTTTGCAACCTTTGTGAGTTCAGAGCTTAATTTTATAGAAGGCAACTTTTTTGTTTTTCTATAATCATTTATTAGTTGCAGTAATTCTTTTTCTTCCTTTGTTATACAGTATTCACTTTGAATATTGTTTTGTGAATATACAAAATTCAGATTTAAAAAAACTGCTGTTAAAATTAAACAAATTTGTTTCATAATAATTGTTTTTTGTATTTTTACAAATTAAACGAAAATTGCATGGCAAAAGTTGTTCAAATTTTTATTGTTTTAACTATTTTTTCAAATATTTTTTGTTTTAGTCAAAACGATAGTTTAATTAATAATGATACAATATCTAAAGAACAACTTGATTTTCAGCTTGTAGTAACTGCAAGTAAGGGCGATGCGTCAACTGTTTTATATTTACTTGACAAAGGTGCTAATGTTAATGCAGTTGCCGATAATGGTATTTCTGCACTAATGTATGCATCTCAAAGTGGATTTCTGCAAGTCGTTAAAACTTTGGTAGCAAATGGAGCTAATATAAATTATTTTCCCGAAGGTGAACTTTCTGCAATTTCAGCTGCAATAACAAATAACCATTATGATATTGTTGAATATCTATTATATAAAAGTGCCGATAAAAATATTGCTGACAGTAAAAATATTACACCTTTAATGTATGCATCAGCTTATGGTTATACAGATATTGTTTATATATTGTTAGAATATAATGCAGATATTAACCAAAAAGATATTTATGGCAATTCTGCTCTTATGATGTCGGTATTATACAACCATGCTGATATTTCAGAATTATTATTACAAAAAGGTGCAAATCCCGATTTGGCTGATAATTATTTATTTACACCATTTTTATATGCTTCTCAAAGCGGATATAACGATTTTATAAATTTATTTAATACCTATAAATCAAATATATACGCCGAAAATATTTATAATTATTCTGCTTTTGATTTGGCGGTTTTAAATAATATGCACGATGTTATTCCAAAATTGCATGAAATAGATACTTTAAATAAATTTTGTACTAACAAGCCGGTAAAATTAGCTTATTTAACAAATAACAAAAAAATAATACCATTATTAAAAAGCAATGGTTGTAAATCGTATTATTTGCCAATCTTTAAAAAGCTAACTTTAGGTTACGGTATTGATGCTAATTATAATGATATGTTATTTGGAACTACTATTGGATTGCTTGAAGTCAGATATAATTTATTGTTTTCAACATCGTATTATACAAAGTATTGGGCAAATCGTATTTTGATTAATTATGGCAATGATGTTTTTAATCAATTTTGGGAACGCAGGTCGTATGTTTCTTTGGGAATTGATAAGAGATTTAATTTAATTAACAAACATAATATTTCAAAAGGCATTTTTGCAGGTTTAAATGAATTTTATACGTATGGACATTACAGGGGAAGCGAAATTAAACCACAATCTAAATTTATGTTAGTTCCTGATATTGGATATTTTATTGATGGAAATGTTGGTGGCATCAAATTAATGGTTGAATATGCAAACTTTAATTATGGCATATCACCTTTCAGATTAAATACTTTAGTATACTTTAATATTAATTTTAAAAGCATAAAGAAAAATTTAAAATCTACGGAATGGTAAAAATATTTTTAATGATATTATTTGTTTTTGTTATTGTTAGTTGTAATAAAGATTATAATGTTGATTGTACGACTTACGATTATTCTAATTGCAATACAATTGAGCCAACCAATGCAGATGTAACCATTACTATAACAAAGCAAACTAAAGATTCAAAAGTTCCGGTATGGTTGTACAAAGGGAAATACGGTAATTCTCAGGAATTAATATTTTTCGATACAATTTTAGATGTTGAAACTAAATTTAATCTGCAACTAAATAATGATTATTACGCAATTGCAAAATATTATAAAGATGAGAAAACAATATATGCAATTGATGGTTCGTATTTGAAAAAAGTTGGAAAAGCAGTTTGCGACTCAATGTGCTGGATTATAAAAGGAGATATAATTGATTTAAGATTAAAAAATTAAAATGTCCATCCTAATCCAAGCAAAGGACCATAGGCAGCAGTTTTAGAAATTTCAGTACCTGCTAAATTATAAACATATTCAAGGTGAATATCGAAAGCTACTCTATACGTAAAACCGCCTTTTGGATGTTGATGTCTGAATCCTAAAGATAAATAAGGCGGAATTATTTTTCTATATTTAAAATAGTAACCACCTGCACCAATTTCTAATTGATTTATACGGCCAAGTAAAATATTTACACCTATTGGAAAAAATGGTTCATCTTTTTTTATGGTGGAGTCGTTTGTAGCATTGTTAAATCCATAACCAATTCGGGCAGTAAATGCACTTTTTTCGCCCGATTGCATAAGAATATCGTAATTAATGGAATATCTTGTTCCTGTATAATAACCCCAAAAATATCCACCTTCGAGAAAAAAAGTATTAATTCTAAAACGTCGTTTTTTAAATCCTGGTCGGGGTTTAGTTAAGTTACTATTTTCTAAATTAAGTGAATCATTTACTAATTTGTTGTTATAATATGAAAATTGAGCTTCGCTTTCGTTATAAAATACTAATAACAAGGCAAATACAATTAATATATTTTTTTTCAAAATTTTCATATTATATAATTGACAAATAAATAATGATGTAAATATATAAAGTATTTTTTTTATTTAACATATTTTAATAAAATTATTTTTTTTTGCAATCTTTGTGAAAAGTAAAAAATGGAAAATGAAATAGTTAATCTGATTGCAAATGAATTAAATAGTAAAGATTGGCAAATTAAAAATGTAGTAAAATTATTTGAAAGTGGTGCAACTATTCCATTTATTAGCCGTTACCGAAAGGAAATGAGTGGTGGGCTTAACGAAATTGTTGTTTCCCAAATAAAAGATTTAATCGAAAAATATAATGCAATTGAAAAACGAAAATTAACAATTTTAGAAACTATAAAAGGAATAGGCACATTAACCTCAGAACTTGAAAAAAATATTTTAAATTGTTATAATATATCTGAACTCGAAGATATTTATTTGCCATATAAACCTAAACGAAAGACTAGAGCAGAAATTGCCCGCTCAAAGGGATTAGAACCTTTTGCACATATTATATTTAATCAAAAAAACCAAAATATTAATGAAGTTGCCAAAAATTTTATCGGCGAAAAAGTGAAAAATATTGAAGAAGCAATTTCCGGAACAATAGACATTATATCAGAAAAAATTAATGAAAATATAAATGCACGTAATGCTATTCGCAATAGATTTAATAATGAGGCGATTATATTTTCTAAGCTCGTTAAAACAAAAGAAAAAGAAGCAATAAAATATACCGATTATTTCGATTATAATGAAAAATTAGAAAGGTGTCCTTCTCATAGACTTTTGGCAATAAGAAGGGGTGAGTCTGAAGGTTTTTTAAGAACCTCAATCGAAATTAATAACGAAAAGGCAATCCAGCATCTCGAAAAAATTTTTGTTATTGGAAAAGGTGATGCATCAGAATGTGTAAGAATTGCAGTAAAAGATGCTTATAAAAGATTAATGCTACCTTCAATCGAAAATGAGTTTGCAATAGTAGCAAAAGAGAAAGCTGATAAAGAAGCTATTAGAGTTTTCGGCGAAAATTTGAGACAATTGCTATTAATGTCGCCTATCGGTAATGTAAAGGTTTTAGCAATTGACCCTGGTTATAGAACGGGTTGCAAAGTTGTTTGTATTAATGAACAGGGAAATATTTTACATAACGAAACAATTTATCCGCACCCGCCACAAAAAGAATATGCTATTGCATCTAAAAAAATTGTTTCTTTAGTAAATGCATACAAAATAGAGTGTATTGCAATAGGCAATGCCACTGCAGGAAGAGAAACAGAAAACTTTATAAAAAATGTTCATTTTGCTCAACCTGTAAAAGTTTATATGGTTAGCGAAGCTGGAGCTTCGGTTTACAGTGCTTCTTCAGTTGCCCGCGAAGAATTACCCGAATATGATGTTACAGTTAGGGGAGCGGTTTCTATTGGACGTCGTTTACAAGACCCGCTTGCCGAATTAGTTAAAATTGACCCTAAAGCTATTGGAGTTGGACAATACCAGCACGACGTTGACCAAGTATTACTAAAAAATAATCTTGATAATATTGTTGAAGATTGCGTTAATAAAGTTGGTGTAAATATTAATACTTCAAGCAAATACTTGCTTTCTTATGTCTCTGGAATAGGTGCCATTCTATCTAAAAACATTGTTGATTATATAAAAACAAATGGTCCGTTTAAATCACGTTTCGATTTGTTAAAAGTTCCACGTTTTGGAGATAAAGCTTTTGAACTTTCGTCAGGTTTTTTACGAATTCCCGATTCTCAAAACCCGCTTGACAATACAGCAGTTCATCCGGAGCGTTATAAATTAGTAGAAAAAATTTGTAAGGATTTGAATTGTACAGTAATGCAATTGGTTAAAGAAAGTGAACAAGTAAAAAAAATAGTCATTGAAAAATATATTTCAGAAAATGTAGGTTTGCCTACATTAACTGATATGATTCATGAATTGGAAAAACCAGGAAGAGATATAAGGTTAACGGTAAAAGTTTTTGAATTTTCGAAAGATGTTAAAACAATTGATGATTTAAAAATCGGAATGATAATACCCGGAATAATAACAAATGTTACAAATTTTGGGGCTTTTGTAGATATTGGTATAAAACAAAATGGACTAATACATATTTCAAATATTTGTGATGAATATATCACTAACCCTGCTGAAAAAGTTTCGCTTAATCAATTTGTAAGAGTAAAAGTAATTGAAGTAGATAAAACAAGAAACAGAATTCAGCTTTCTTTAAAGGAAAACACATAAAAAAAAGGGCTTAAGCCCTTTTTTTATGATTTTTGAAAATTATTTTTTCTTTCCTTTTCCTTTTGCTTTAGCAACAACTTTTTTAGTTACTGCTTTTTTAGTTACTGCTTTTTTAGCTACTGCTTTTTTAGCAACAACTTTTTTAGCTACAACTTTTTTAGCTACAATTTTTGCTTTAGCTTTTGGAGCTACTTTTGCAACAGCTTTTGGTGTTTTACTAATAATGTTAAGAGTGTTAGTAACACCAAATAATTCTTTCGATTTTTTATTGTATGCTGCGGCAGCTTCTGCGGCTGTGTTGAAAGAACCTAATGGAATTCCTTTACGATTAACATAAATATAAGAATAAAATTTACGTCCTTGTTTTACAACACCACGATAACCTGTACTGTTTTTAATTTTACGTGTGTTACGTACTAAATTAGAAAATGTACTCCATTCTAAATTTTTCATGCTGCAATCTAATGTGTTACCATTAATAAAACGTACAAACCAACGTACTTTACTATTTGGTTTTTTTATTAGTTTTTCACAAATATATTTGTGAAGATAGATGGTTTCGTTTCTGTATGCACCATCTTTTTGTTTCCAGTTTTTTTGGAAAAATGCATAACCACTTGAGTGTTCTCTTAAATTATCAAAAAAATTGATAGTTTTAAGATACTTGTCTTGTTTAAGTTTTTCAACTGTGTTTTCATCAAGAACAACTTTGTTTCTCGAATTTTTTAAATTTACTTTTACTGCCATTGTTTTTTGTTTTTTAAGTTAATAAAAATTTAAATTTTAAAATGTGCACAAATATATAACAAATAATTATATTATGTTATTTTTTTATAAATATTTTAATATTTTATTAATATTAAGTATATCAATGCGTTACATGTTGTTTTTATTGAAATTTACATGAATAGTTAATAATCAACACTCTAAATATTGTTAAAAAAAGCGTAAAAATGATTTTTTTAAAATTTTTTAATATAAATTTAATATTATAACAAGTAATTGAATTTTGTTTTGGAGTATTATTTTCATGTTTTATTGTAAATTGTTACAAAATAATTTTCGCATAAATACTAAATAGCTTATACAATTTTTATATTTTTGCAGATTGCCTCTTTAGCTCAGTTGGTAGAGCAGCTGTTTCGTAAACAGCAGGTCGTGGGTTCAAGTCCCATGAGAGGCTCTTAAAAAAATACTTTTTATTACATTTAATTTGTGCTTGTTCATAAAGTCAATGATTTTCAAAAATGAAAGCCCAAAACCTCAAGCCCCAAGTCTCAAATCCCATGCCCCAAACTTGGAATTTGGGATTTGGAATTTGGTGCTTGAGGTTGGGGGTGAGGTCATGAAAAAATAAAAAGTTAAAAGTTTAACCATTTACAGTATAACATAAAAATTGTAAACTACAATCGGCTACTTCGACTTTGCTCAGTACAGGTAGCTCAGTATAAACTTTTCATCTATTTTGAAAGATGCCAAAATTTAATTTTAGGTTTCGTTTAATTCGAGCCAGCGTAATTCTTTTTCGTCGGTTAATTTAATTATTTCGCTTAAACGTTTAGAAAAAACATTAAGGTTGTCAGAATTTAATGTGCCGTTTGAAAGTTTAGTTTCAATTTCTTGTTTCTCAATAGTAAGACTATTTAACTCAATTTCAATTGATTCGAGTTCTTTTTTTTCTTTCCATGTCGATTTTTTAAATTTTTCTACAATTTGTTTAGGTAATTTATCAGGTTTAATTTCTTTAATGTTATAATTAGCTGCTTTTACATTTTTATTTGCCCATTTTTTATAATTACTATAGTTTCCGGGAAAGTCTTTTATATTGCCTTCACCATTAAAAACAAAAAGATGCTCCGAAATTTTATCAAGAAAAAATCTATCATGCGAAACAACTATTAAACAACCCGGAAAAGCTTTCAAATATTCCTCCAGTACATTTAATGTCATTATATCCAAATCGTTAGTTGGTTCGTCGAGCATTAAAAAATTTGGATTTTTCATTAATACCGAAACCAAATGCAAACGGCGTCGCTCTCCCCCACTAAGTTTTTCGATTGGAGTATGTTGCATTGAGTTAGAAAACAAAAAATAATTCAAAAACTGTGAAACACTTATTTTATTTCCCTCAACTGGCGCTACTACTTCTGCAATATCTTTTGCAAAATCTATAACCCTTTGCCCTTCTTTAAACTTTAAATCTTCTTGTTTATAATAGCCGAACACAACTGTTTCGCCATATTCAAAATGACCGGAATCGGCATTTACAATATTTGTTATAATATTTAAAAAAGTGGTTTTACCGGAACCATTTTTACCAATAATTCCAATTTTATCGAACCTTTTAAATAAATATGTAAAATCTTTAATCAGAACATTTTCACCATAAGCTTTACAAAGATTATATATTTCGAGCACTTTGTTGCCTAATCGTGTCGAAGCAATTTTTATTTCAATATTTTTATCTACTTTTTTTAAATTTGCTTTTTCCTGAATTTCGGTAAATGCCTCAACTCTGTATTTTGCTTTTGTGGTACGGGCTTTGGGCATTCGTCTAATCCAATCAAGTTCTTTACGAAACAAATTACGGGCTTTTTCTACTTCAGAATTAAAAGTCTCAATTCTTTCGGTTCGTTTTTCTAAAAAATACGAATAATTACCTTTATACTGATATAATGTTTTATCTTCTATCTCAAGTATTTCATTACAAACACGGTCAAGAAAATATCTGTCGTGAGTTACCATTAACAATGTGCAATTAGAATGCATCAAATATTCTTCTAACCACTCAATCATTTCAAGGTCAAGGTGATTAGTTGGTTCATCAAGAATAAGTATATCGGGCTCATTAATAAGCAAAGAAGCTAACAAAACTCGTTTTTTTTGTCCACCCGAAAGCTCCCCAATTAAAATATTCCCGTTTGGCAATTGTAATTCTGCAATTATTTGATTTACTTTTACATCAAAATCCCATGCCTGTAAGGTATCCATTTTCTCGAGCCACTTTTGTAATTGAATTTTATCATCTGAAAGTAATGCAAGTTCATAATTTTTAATTACACTAATTATTTCAGACGAGGATTGGTAAATTTCATCGAATATTGTTTTCGATTCATCTGATTTTAACGATTGCGAAAGGTAACCAATGCTAATTCCATTTCTTAAAACAATTTGCCCCGAATCTTGTTTGTCTTTTCCTGTAATAATGTTTAGCAAAGTGGTTTTACCAGCACCATTTTTTGCTATTATTGCAATTTTTTGAGATTTATGAATACTTAACGACAAATTTTCGAAAAGAACTAAATCACCAAACGATTTTGTGATATTTTCAGCTTGTAAATAAACCAATTTTGATTTAGGATTTAGGATTTAAGAAATTCGATTTATGATTATAATAATATTCAAATAACAATGTGCATAATTTTATTAATTAATAGATAAAATTTCAATTTGTATTTAATCTTTATAATATAAAAAATAAAAAGCTTCAACATTATCAAGGTATGCACCGTCAAAACCGGCATTAATAATCTTCTTTATGTATGAATTATCGTTTCCGTAAATAATTTCCTGCCAGTCTTTTTTCCAAAATTTAACCCACCTTTCATCTTTATAGCCCTCATATTTTTTTTTCATCCAGAGTGGATGAATAGTATTCCATTTCTTTTTCCAGTAATATCGCCAGTTTTCGGCTGCACCAACATTTATATATGAAATCACTATACGTTTTGCACCATTTAATTTGGTTTTAAGCTGTGAAATTTCAGCAGAAGTAAGAGTTTCTTCATTAAAATCCAAATCTATTAATACAACATCAAAATTTGTTGCAGATATAGCGTTAATCATGTCTTGTTTAGTGGAATACAAATCGGTATTAATGAGATAAAGATAATTGTTCGCATCCTGTAATAAAGTTATGTCATTATTATTCTCGTCAATCACACTATCGGGAATATGAAAGTAATCATAGTTATTACTAACGCGCGGAAAACAAATAAAACCTTCGCTTTTATTTCTACTAATTGCATCAGCAACATTAGTGTTATCTATTATATAATCGGAGACTAAAACTTTTTTTGAAGTTTTAATTTGCTTAACCATGTTTAACCTTTCGTCTTCGGGCAAAAGCTGTTCGTCATAAAATAATGCTTCAATACCTACACCATCAATTGCCGAAAGATAGTTTGAATTTAAACCTTCTGAAACATCAATATTATTGAAAGAAAGTTCTGCACCGTTTTGCGGAATAATAATAAAATCGGGGTCAATACCACGAGCGTAATTTGAAATGTTTATTACAAATTCCTGCATCTTTTCGGCTGCTTTATCTGAACGTTTTTCTTTAGAGCAACTGAAAAGTAATATTGTTAAGAAAAATAATAAAATTGTTTTTTTCATTTGATTATGTTTGAGAATATTAATAGTTTTTGGTTTAAGGTTTAAAAAAGTTCATTGTTCTATGTTCATTGTTCTATGTTTCATTGTTATTTAACCATTTAGCAACTTAACGGCTTAACAATATAGCAATTTAACAATTTCATCGTTTATTGTTCATTGTTTATTGTATATTGTTTGCGAAAATGCTAATAAATGTTTGTGTAACATAAAACAACGAACATAGAACTTTTTTGAACTTTTTTGAATTTTTTACTTCATTAATCTCTGTTTTTTACTTCATTATTCGTTAATAGTTATTCTTTTAATCAGTATTATTTTATTATCAATATCGAAGATTATACATGAATGAGCATAATTTGAGTTTTTATTTTTTTATGACCTTACCCTCTTTCGACTTCGCTCAAGACAAGCTGACCCTCTCCATCCTTCGACAAGCTCAGGACAAACAGGAGAGGGAGTTAAGAAAAGTAATTCCGATTGCTATCGGAATCAAATTATTCCCGTTTGTAGTATAAATAAGTTATATTTATTATTTGTATATTGTTACATTATATTTTTCGGCTATTTTAATTAATTCAACTTCAACATCGGGTAAAACATCTATTCCATTTTTTAAATTATATTCTGTATTTTGTTTTTCGGGTTCACCTGGAATAAGAACTTTTTCATGTCCTGCTGTAGGGGCAGCATTTTTAAATGTTTCAATCCATTGGTCCATTGATTTTTTAAATTCGCTTGCCGGACGAAACGCATCAATTCTAATTGCACCAAAAAAATGTCCAATTCCCAATCCTGTTGACTTTTCTGATAACGGTAAAAATGCAACTTGTGGAGGAGTAAAAGGACCAAAATTAGCACCACTAAATACCGAAGAAAAAATATCTACAATTGCTCCCAGGCAATAACCTTTATGACTACCATGCTCATAATCGCTGCCAAGAGGCACAATTGCTCCTCCTTGTTTTAAAATTGCAGGATTTGTTGAAGGGATTCCTTCTTTATCTTGTACAAAACCTTTATTACATTTTTTGCCTTTTCTTTCGATAAGTGAAAGTTTGCCTTGTGCAATTGGCGTAGTAGCAAAGTCGGCAACAAAGGGAGGATAATTTTCTGCTGGAATAGCCACAGCAATTGGATTAGTTCCTAAAAATCTTGAAGTACTCCAGGTTGGTGCAACTAAAGGACTTGCATTTGTCATTGTAATTCCAATCATATCATCTTTTAATGCGAGCATTGCATAATAACCTGCAATACCAAAATGATTAGAATTTAAAACAGAAACCCAACCAGTACCAGCAATTTTAGCTTTTTCAATTGCAAGTTTCATTGCTTTTTTTGCTCCAAGCATACCAAAACCATTTCCATTATCTATTGTTGCAGTAGATAGAGTTTCGTGCACAACCTTAACTTCGTTATTTAATGTTATTCTACCAACTTCCCATAATCCAAGATAAGTTTTTACACGAGCTAAGCCATGCGATGGAATACCACGTAATTCAGCAGCAAGTAATACTTCGGCTATGAGTTCAGCATCTGCTTTTTTACATCCGATTTTAAAAAAAACCTCTGTAACAAATTGGAATAATATATTATAAGAATACCTTTTTTTCATTAAACTTGTTTTTTTCGATTCATAATAACACCAGAAGCTTGAGCGGTAGGCATAATTACAATATCATTCAAATTTACATGAGCAGGGCGAGTAACAGCAAAAAGAATTACATCGGCAACATCTTCAGGTTTAAGAGGTTCAATACCATCATAAACTTTTTTAGCAGTATCCTTATTTCCTTTAAATCGAACAAGCGAAAATTCTGTTTCAACCATTCCCGGACATACGCTTGTTACTTTTATATTATGTTCTAACAAATCTATTCGCATTGCTTTAGTAAGTGCATCAACAGCATATTTTGTAGCACAATAAACATTTCCGCTTGGATAAACTTCTTTGCCAGCAATTGAGCCAAGATTAACAATGTGTCCATGATTATTTGCAATCATTACTGGAGTAACTTGTGTTGTAACATACAGCAGACCTTTAATATTGGTGTCAATCATAGTTTCCCAGTCTTCAATATCGCCATTTTGAATTGGCGAAAGTCCTGCAGCTAAACCTGCGTTATTTACCAATAATTCAATATTTTTCCATTCATCAGGCAACCGGCTAAAAGCGTGTTCAACCTGCTCTTTGTTACTTACATCAAAACTTAAAGCTAAAACGTTTCCGATTTTCATTATTTCTTTTTCGAGTTGGGCAAGCAAATTCCATCTGCGTCCAGTAATTATAACCGAATATCCTGCTTCGGCCAACTTAAAAGCAGTTGCTTTACCAATTCCTGAAGTTGCACCGGTAACTAAAGCTATTTTTTCCATTTTATAATATTATTTGAAAGTTCGATTATTTTTTTTAAATCTATAAAGGTAATAAATATAATAAAAAGAAAAGGTATTGCCGGCACTTTATAACGAACCAATGCTCCTAAAACAGGGGTTGTTAAACCACATAACACAAACAATATCAACACAAAAGAGATGCAAAACCAAATCCATAAAAAATTATCAGTGCTAATTTTTTTATAAAAGAAAATCATTAGTAAAAACATTATTATTATTAAAAGATTTTCTATTGCCGGAACTATGTACATAAATGACTTTATCTCAAAGATATGTGGTCTGAAAAAAGAGTTAACTAATGCATTTGGTGTGTTTTTTACAAAACTTAATAATGAAGGCTTAAGAGCTGGAATATCAATCTGACTGCCAACGCTATTAATTTTATCAATCATATTAATAAAATCGTGTTGTTTTTTAGAAACAATTTCAGTTAAATTATAATGTGAAAAAACAACTTGAAAAAAGAAAAATATAACAAATATCAAAACATGAACTGATGTAAAAATATAAAATGCAAATTTGTTTTTAAACAATTTTATTGCTGCAATAGAAAATAAGCCGGGTATTATAGCAAGGAGCACATAAAATTTTGAAATGAACAATAAAAATATTGTAAATATTAATCCTAACACATATTTCCATTGAAATTTACAAGCTAATAATTTATCGAAATAATATAAAAGAAAGCCCAGAGAAAACATTACTAAACCTTCTTTTAAAACACCAGACGTCCATATAAGAACTGAAGGAATTAAATAAACCGAAACAATTAATAAGTTTCGTTTCTCTTGAAAGTAATTGTAAAAAATTTTGAAAATTGCAGTAAAACCTGTAAACGAAATAAAAGCCATAAAAATATTATGCACATTAAAATAGCCAAACGAAAAAATTAAGGCTATTGCATTAAACCTTATTATAGTTCTGTTATCGTTTAACAAATTATAATCGTTTTCTTTAAACCAGTAGTTTGTTAAATTATAATATTGGTCTAAATGAGGGGCATCGGCTCCAATTCCCGAAACAAGTCTTAAAAAATCGAAAGGATTATTATGAATACTGCTGTGAATTACCTTTCCATCTTCGAAATATTTAAAAATATCGGACTCAAAATTATCTTTGTAATAGTATGTGTAAATTAATGTTATTGCAAATGCACTTGCAATTTTAATTATAAATAATACAGAAAGAATTTTTACCGAAACACCTTCAATTTTAAAAAATTTGAGTTTATTAATCAGAAAAATAAAAAATAAGGTATAAGTAACACAAAGAATTATTTCCATAAAATTTATTTGTGCAAATATAACTATTCAGGAATAAATTTATAATTTTACTTAACTGATGTTACGTAAAATAAATATGCCGTAGGCATAACCGCTTGTTAAAAAGTGAACCAACACGAGAAATAATGTGCCGTAGGCACAACCCATTATTCAAGTTCTTTGAAAATATATTGTTCATCATAATCCACTTCAAATTTTTTCAACATTTCCTTATAGTCTTGAAATGTTTTTTTACGATGATGATCTTGCTGATTAAAAATGTATTTAACCACTGCGTCTGTATGTGATTTTGAGTATGAAAAAGCGACATATCCCTCTTGCCACCGAAATTTTCCTAAAACAAATTTTTGTTTGTTAACCCATTCGGATGAATCACCTTTAACTAATTTCATTAAATCGGATAATGATTGTTTTGGTCGCAACCCAAAAAATAAATGCAAATGATCGGGCATACTGTTTATGGATAATGCTCTATGTCAGTTATTGTTTACTATGGCAATAATGTATTTATATAATCTTTCCTTCCACGAACAATTAATTACTGCATCGCGATATTTAACCGCAAAGACGCATTGATGTGAATTTGTGTATAAGTATTTGGCATAAGAAATATAATTAGGGTAGTACCTACGGCACATTATGATTTATAATTATTTCATTTTTACCAAGCAATTGTCCCTATCGGGACATTCTGCATAACATCAGTTACTTAATTGAAAAAAAATCCTTTTATTCTATAAGGCATTATAATTTTTAATACATCAATTGTTTTTTGCTTGTATTACGCCATCCGGCATCGTATTTGCTGTCGGCAAAATAAATAACGAAGTCGGCATCGTACTTTGAATCAACAAAAAATACTTTCTTTTTTGCGTCGTATTTCGAGTCACAAAAAAACCAAACACCGTCGTTATCACCTGCATCGTATTGCGATGAAGCTTTATAAACCACCAAATCTGCATCGTATTTGCTGTCGGCTACAAATACTTTAACATCAGCATCGTACTTCGAATCGCAACTAAAAACTTTTTGAGAAAAAGTATTTGTCGAAAACAACATGCAAATTGCAAAACTGAATAAAAATGTAATTTTTTTCATAATATAATTTTTTTAATGACACAAATATATATAATTTTGAGAAACAAAAATTGTACCTTGCATTCAATTATAAATTTTAAAATTATGAAAAATATAACAAAATTATTAACTTTAACTATTGTAATTAGTACATTAACTGCTTTTATTGTAACAATAAAAGAATCAACTCCCCCTGGAACAATAAAATTAAAAGAAAACTTTTATGTTAACAAAACTGAAGTTACGAATGTTGAATACAGAGAATATTTACATTGGTTAAATAAAATTTACGGTCAAAATTCCGAAGAATACAAAAAAGCTTTACCGGATACTTCGGTATGGTCAGGAACAAACGTTTTTATAGATTTGTATCTTCGGCATCCACAATATGGTAATAATCCTGTAATTGGGTTAACACTTGAGCAGGCTATAAAATATTGCAAATGGAGAAGCGACAGAGTTTACGAAAATATGATGATAAATAAAAAAGCTATTGACTTGAATAATAATAAGCAAAAAGATTCAATTTTTACAATCGAAAACTTTTTAAGTGGAAAATATCCTTCAAAAATAAAATTATCACCCGATGAATATTATCCGATACCCGAATACAAACTTCCGACTAAAGAAGAATGGGAATTTGCAGCAACTTCAAATTTAGACATTAATAAATATGAATACGGGGTTACAGATTTAAAAAAGAAACATTTTAACACAAAAGAAATATCTGAAAATTTTACTGTCGAAGTAAAAAAATCGGAACAGAACGATTTCAAACTTCTTGGAATGATAGGTAATGTTTCGGAAATGGTTGAAGAACCAAATATTTCAAAAGGTGGTAGTTGGTTTAATTATTTAAACGATTGCAAAATTAAAAATGATATCCCTTATACAAAACCTACAGCATGGATAGGATTTCGTTGTATTTGTAAATGGAAATACAAATAATAAATGCAAATTATACAATACCAAAAGGAATAAAGGTATAAGGGTATAAAGGAATAGGTTTGTGCCGCCTTATACCTCTATACCTTATACCCCTATACCTTTTATAATGTCTGCATTTACCTCACGCACAGTATAACTTTAATGTAATTTGTTATTATAATGAAAGAAATATTAATAGATTTATATAAAGCTAAAAATTTATTTTCTGGATTAGGACAATTCTCTGTTAATTTTGCTAAAGAACTTGTAAATCATTCTGTTGATGATTTGAATTTTATTTTTTTAACTCCAAAAAAAATTGAGTTTGAAAATATTAACTCAGTAAATGTAAGTTTTCAAAAAAGATACTTTCCTTCGCTTAATAAAACTTATGATATCTGGCACGGACTTCAGCAATTCCCATCTCACTTTCCCAATAAAAAATCGAAATTTATTTTAACAGTTCACGACCTTAATTTTTTAATTGAAAAAAATGAAACAAAGAAATTAAAATATCTGCAAAGGTTGCAAAAAAACATTGATAGAGCTGATTATATTACAACAATTTCTGATTACACTAAAAAAACAATTGAAGACAATATAAATCTTAAAGGAAAAAGCATCAGAACAATTTACAATGGAATCGCAGTTAACTCAAATTGTGAAGTTATAAAACCTAATTATGTTAGCAATCAAAAATTCTTTTTTTCAATTGGAATTTTTAAAGAGAAAAAGAACTTTCACACATTGTTATCATTAATGAAATCGTTTGAAGATTATCATTTAATCATTGCTGGCGATAACGATACCGATTATGGAAAACAAATTGAAAAACAAATTGTAGATTTAAAAATATCTGATAAAATTATTTTGCCAGGAAAAATTAACGAAAACGATAAATTATGGTTATATAAAAATTGCGAAGCATTTTTATTTCCTTCATTAGCCGAAGGTTTTGGAATGCCAGTAATTGAAGCTATGAATTTCGGAAAACCTGTTTTTTTAAGCAAATTTACCAGCCTTCCGGAAATTGGTGGTGATTCTGCTTTTTATTTTGACAATTTTGATGAAGAATATATGTCTGCTTTTATCAAATCAAAATTGTCTTATTATCACGAAAACCAAACAAATCTTTCGGAACAAATAAAAAAACATGCCGAAAAATTCAGATGGGAAAACTGTATTAATCAGTATTTAACATTGTATCATGAAGTTTCTGAAAATATTTAAGTGATGAAAAAATATTTTAACAATAAATTTAAACCTGAAGAATTAGTTAATTTTTTTGATGAGTTACCGCTTTGGTCTGCTCCTTTCGGATTAAAATTACTCGATTATATAAATTACAAACCAAACATTTCAGCAATTGACATAGGTTTTGGAACCGGATTTCCGTTAACCGAGCTTGCTATGCGGCTTGGCAACATCTCAACGGTTTATGGTATTGACCCCTGGAAAGAAGCAATTGTTCGGGCAAACAAAAAAATTAAATACTATGGTATAACAAATATAAAAATTATTGAAGGTGTTGCCGAATCTATCCCGCTTAAAAATAAATCGGTTGATTTAATTGTAAGTAACAACGGAATTAATAATGTAAGCGATATTGATAAAGTTTTTTACGAATGTTCCAGAATTATTAAAACCGGCGGACAGTTCGTATTAACAATGAACCTCGATAAAACTATGTTTGAGTTTTATGAACAATTGGAAAGTGTATTGTCGGATTTGCACATGAACAAAGAAATTGAATTAATGCGGCAGCATATTTATAAAAAACGACGTCCGCTCAACGAAATAATTTCTATGCTTCAAAAACACAAATTTATTATTAAAGACCTTGAACACGACTTGTTTAACTATAAATTTACAAACGGAACTGCAATGCTAAACCATTATTTTATACGCATGGCTTTTATGGATTCGTGGATTAAAATTTTACCAAAAAACAAAGTGGTACAAATTTTCGATACTATTGAAACACGATTAAACGTACAATCGTTGAAAACGAAAGGTATTATACTAAGTGTTCCGTTTGTAATGATTAATGCAATAAAAAAAATGAACAAATAAAATCATAACCAAGTTGATTAAAAAATATTTTTTATTATCTTTGACTCAATGGAAAATAATTAAATTGATAGTGAAAAATTAATCAAATATTGGACTGAAAGTTCAGATGATGATTTTGATACAATGTTGGCAATGTTTGAAACCAAACGATATAATTGGTCATTATTCGTTGGACATCTTATGATTGAAAAATTATTGAAGGCTTATTATGTTAAAATCAAACAAGATTTTCCACCATTTATACATAATCTGCTTAGACTTGCCGAAATAGCAGAAATAAAGTTAACTGAAGAACAAAAAATATTTTTTGTAACAATAACTGCTTTCAATATAAATACAAGATATGACGATTATAAAATGAGCTTTCAAAAGAGATGCACATTAGAATACACAACAAAATGGATTAATGAATTAAAAACTAAACGGATATGGATAAAATCATTAATATCGCAATAAACCAATATATTTCATTAATTAAACACAGTCATAAGGGAATTGAAAAGGTAATTCTTTTTGGTTCTTATGCTAAAAATAATGAAAGACAAGATAGTGATATTGACATTGCATTGATTTTCGATAAATTAAATGAAAACGATAAGTTTGATATGCAGGTTCAACTAATGATGCTTGCTTCTAAAGTTGACACACGAATTGAACCACATCCTTTTTCAAAAGCAGATTATAATTCCAATACTCCTTTTATTAACGAAATTAAAAAGACAGGAATTGAAATTATTGCATGAAATTACTAAAACAGTTAAGGAAAATATTGTGTTTTATTAATTTTTATAAATTTGTGAATTAAACAATTAAAATATTTAACTATAAGTATTTATTGTTGTTTAAAATATTAAAAGATATATTAATATTATTAGTTACCCAATAATATAAAATGGTTATATTACAGACAGCCAAAAATAAAATTATTAGAATCTGAGAACAATTCTTTTTTTAATTTAATTATATTATTCATAATGTTAGGAAGTTTAAATGCTTTGTTAGGAAACTCTTAACTCTAATATTATAAAATAAATGTTATATTGGTAAATATTTTGTTAAAAAAAGGGGTTAAAATTATTTTGATGTGCTAGAAATATTTTCAGACCTTTGTAAGATGATAAACAAAAGTCAAGAAAAACACAGCATAGATATC
>MENF01000156.1 GCA_001769035.1 Bacteroidetes bacterium GWA2_32_17 | reverse complement strand
CCCTGCGCCTTTGCGTGATAATTCTTATACTGAATAGTTACTATATTGTTTCTCTTTTCCAAAAATAAACACACTATAAAATATTATAAAGAAGGTAACTCCAGCTTGAGTTTCAAAAGTATCTTCATTAATAAATGAGATTATAATTATTAGAAATAATATTGTAAATAAAAAATCATTAAATCCTTTTTCTTTTATTGCAGGATAAAACAATGCAAATATGAGCCATATAAAGCCAAATATCCCAAATGTAAGCAAAAAAGTAACTAATTGATTATGTGCTCTTAATCGCCACTCGTTTTCTAAAAGGCTATTCATTTCAATATATTTTTTATCGAAAGCAAGCCTAACATTACCTGTACCAACACCAAACCAAAAATGTTCTTTAATAATTTCTTTTGCAGTTTTTAAATATTCTATTCTTTGTGCCAACGAATGACCGCTCGCATTCCCTGTTTTTTTATATTCGTATAATTCCCAAAGTGCATTATATACTAATGGATAAACTTTCCATTTTTCTAAAAATGTATAGTTTGCAACACCACTTTCAATTGCTTTAATTTCTTCGTTTTTCAAACTCCATATTCCAACCGAATCTTTTCTTAAACCTTTTGAAGTTAAATATCTTACTATAGTATATTGAACCTCATTTCCATTAATATCTTTACTTTCAAACAATACTTTGCTCCTTTTTCCCCATTCCGATTTTAATTCTACAGGGCAATAATAAACCCAAACTAATTTACCGTTTTCAACTGATTTATTCGATACATCAAACAAATATTTATTTCCCGATAGAGTTAATGTGTCAACTATAGATAAATCAATAATTTCGATGTTAGTAAATTTCTTGGAAACTGCATACACATAATAAATTGGTAGTGCGGGTATTATTAGTAAAATAAAAAAATAGAGCCATTTAAAGTAAGATTTAATAATAATTGCTCTGTAAACCATTGATAAATAAACAATAACACTAAACACGATTAATCCTGTTAAACTTTTCAATAAAAATAAAAAAACAATTAACCAAAGCGAAATCAATATTGCGATGAATTTATGCACATTGTTAAATTTTAATTCCCGATTAATAAAACAATAATATAATAGTATAAATAAAGAAAAAGCTACCATTAATGAAAATCTGATATGTGAAATAAACACAGAAAGTTCGCGGTAATTAGTAACATTTATTGACGAATAAAAGAGGAATCGAAAAAGACTTATTAGCGAGCCTAATAAAACACCAGAAACAAAAACTATTAAAATTAATTTAATATTTTTAGCAGATAAATAATTTGATGTACCTATTAAAACAGGTAAAACTAATAATGGTACTTTAATTTTTAAATCGTTGTAAGCATAACTATAATCCTGAGGTGGTAACAACCATAAAGCATGAATAAAAAAAATTGAAGCAAAAAATAATATTGATTTATTTGATTTTAATATCTTAAATTTTTCGCGAAACTTTCCCTCTAAAATCCAATTGCCCAAAATAATTAATTGAGAAAAACTAGTTCCAAACATCGAAAGTGGCAAGCTAAAAACAAGCAACAAAAGTCCAAAAAGATAGATGTTCCGATGAATAGTCTGGCTAAATAGTGGCATTTTATAAATTTAGAATTAAGGATTTTATAATTTGCATATATATATTTTTTTTACTTTAACGAAAACTTGTAATTATTATTTTGCAAACATAAATTTAAAATTATTTATAATTGTTTGCGTGCTTATATTCAACAACATAGAGAGGCAAATGTAAACATATAAAATATTTTTAAAATATAATTTAAGAATATTGGCATTTTAAAAAAATAATTGTATTTTTGCAGTCCGTAATTTATAACGGTTATCATTATTAAATAAAGTAAAAACTAGTAAAAAAAGTGGACGCAATAAGCTACAAAACAGTATCTTTAAATAAAGCAACTGTAAAAAAAGAATGGTTAGTAATAGATGCTACCGATTTGGTAGTTGGAAGATTATGTTCAACCATAGCCGTAATTCTCAGAGGTAAACACAAAGCAGGTTTTACACCTAATGTTGATTGTGGAGACAATATTATTTTAATTAATTCCGAAAAAATTAATTTTACAGGGAATAAATGGGCTTCCAAAGAATATGTTCATCATACTGGATATCCTGGTGGACAACGTTTTATCAGCCCAGAAAAACAATTAATAAAAGACCCGCGAAAAATAATCGAACACGGAGTAAAAGGAATGTTACCACGCAATCGCTTATCAAAAAAACTAATACACAATTTATTTGTGTATTCAGGAACTGAGCATCCACACGAAGCTCAAAAACCAAAATTAATTAATATAAATACAATTAAATAAATATGGGAATTGTTAATACAATAGGTAGAAGAAAAGCTGCAATTGCACGCATTTATTTAAAAGAAGGTAGCGGAATAATAACTATCAACAATAGAGAATTTAAAAATTATTTTACTACCGAACAGTTGCAAAACACTGTAACAAATCCACTTCAAACCGCTCAGGTAGAAAACAAATTCGATATAAAAGTCAATCTTGATGGCGGTGGCATTAACGGACAAGCCGAAGCACTTCGTTTAGCAATATCAAGAGCTTTGGTTAAATTAACTCCCGAAGTAAAACCGGCATTAAAGGTTAAAGGCTTTTTAACTCGTAACCCACGCGAAGTTGAACGTAAAAAACCTGGACAAAAGAAGGCTCGTAAGAGATTCCAGTTCAGTAAACGTTAATATTATATAGTTTCGGGTTTATAGTTTGAAGTTTAGGGTTTTGGAACTTGAGGATTGGAATTTGGGGCTTTGAAAATGTAGTTTAGTATCTAAATTGTTAGGACTTCTTAAATATAAGAGCTACCTACCAATTGCTAAAACAATAAGAAAGTAAACTAAAATAAATAACATGTCAAAAGTATCATTCGAAGAATTATTAGAAGCAGGTGTACATTTTGGACACCTTAAAAGAAAATGGAATCCTAATATGGCTCCTTATATTTTTATGGAGAAAAATGGAATCCACATTATTGACCTTTATAAAACAGCCGTCAAACTCGACGAAGCATGCAATGCTTTAAAACAGATTGCAAAATCTGGTCGTAAAATATTATTTGTAGCAACAAAAAAACAAGCTAAAGATATTGTTGCAGAGAAAGTAAGCAAAGTAAATATGCCTTATGTTACTGAACGTTGGCCTGGCGGAATGCTTACAAATTTCCCGACAATCCGTAAAGCTGTTAAGAAAATGTCAACAATTGACAGAATGGCAACTGATGGAACATTTTTAAATTTATCGAAAAGAGAAAAATTACAAATTAATCGTAAAAGAGCTAAATTAGAAAAAAACTTAGGCAGTATTTCTGACTTAACTCGCTTACCTGCAGCACTTTTTATAATTGACGTTTTAAAAGAACATATTGCTGTACGAGAAGCACATCGCTTAAGTATTCCAATATTTGCAATGGTTGACACTAATTCTGACCCAAATAATATTGATTTTCCAATACCAGCTAACGACGATGCTTCAAATTCTATTTCATTAATTCTTGATAATGCAATTTCTTCAATAAACGAAGGTTTAGAAGAAAGAAGGATGGATAAAGAAAAAGACGCAACTCAACAAAATGAAAAAGCTGGCAAGAAAAAGAATGAAGCAAATGCTTTAGTAGAAGGTGAAAACGAAACTGTTATTGTTGACGCGGTAGAAAATGCAGAAATTACTGAAGAAAAACCGAAGAAAACTTCGATAAAAAAAGAATTAAGAAAAAGAAGTCCAATAAAAAAATCGGTAGAGTATAAAAAGGAAGAATAATTTACTGATAAATAAATTTTAATAAGTCATTGAATTAATAGAAATAAATATAAACAGATAGTTTGAAGTTTTAGGTTTCTGGTTTTCAAAACCATAAACTAAAAACTCTAAACCAAAAAAATATAACAATAAACAGTGAACAATAAATAGAAATAGATTGAAATAATTTAATAACTTAATAACTTAATAACAAATAACCTAATAACTAAATAACTTGATACAGTAAAAAGTGAGAAGTTAAAACAATGAACAGAAAACATTAGGCAGTGAATAAACTCGAAACTATAAACTCGAAACTTTTTTGAACAACGAATAATAAACGATACAAATAGAAATTCATAGAAAATAATAGAAGAATAATTTAAAAGAAATAAAAATGTCTCAGATAACTATTGCTGAAATTACAAAATTACGTAAACTTACAGGTGCAGGAATGATGGATTGCAAAAATGCACTTACCGAATCGAATGGTGAAATTGAAAAAGCTATTGAAATAATTCGCAAAAAAGGGCAAGCAGTTGCAATTAAACGTGCAGACCGCGAAACTACCGAAGGATTAGTTGTTACAAAAATTAACCCAAATGGTAAAGAAGCTATTATTGTTGCTATTAGTTGCGAAACTGATTTTGTTGCAAAAACCGAAGGATTTATTAACTTAGCAAATACCGTTGCTGAAATTGCTTACAAAGAAAAACCATCTAATATTGAATCATTAAAAAAAAATAAAGTTAATAATCTTACTGTTAACGATTTAATATTAGATAAAATAGCTGCTATTGGCGAAAAAATTGATATTTCATATTATCAGTTTATTTCTGCTGAACACGTTTTCTCATATATTCATCATGGAAGTAAAATCGGAACTTTAGTTGGCTTTAATAAAATGGTAAGCAACCCTCAGGTTGGGAAAGACATTGCAATGCAAGTTGCCGCAATGAATCCAATTGCTATTGATAAAAGCGATATTACTAAAGAAGTAATCGAAAAAGAATTAGAAATAGGAAAAGAACAAGCTCGTGCTGAAGGTAAGCCAGATACTATGCTCGAAAAAATAGCACTGGGAAAACTAAATAAATTTTACAACGATAGTACTTTACTAAATCAGGAATTTGTAAAAGAAAATAAAGTAACTGTTCGCCAATATTTACAAAACTACGATAAAGAACTTACTGTTAAAGTTTTTAAACGTTTCTCGTTAACTATGTAGAGTCTGTCTATAATATCGTAATAATAGTATAAAGCTCCAAATTCCAAATCCCAAATTCCAAGTTTGGGGCTTGGGATTTGAGACTTGGGTCTTGAGGTTTTGGGCTTTCATTTTTGAAAATCTTTGACTTTATAGACAAACACTAGATAGTTTAATTTTAGTAGTTGTTCCTGTTTTATTAATTTTATCAAACGGGGTAAATGTAAAATGTTGAATATCCAATGTAGAATTTTAACTGCAACTATTGAGAAAATACTAACATGGTACAAAAAACTGGGAGAATTTTTTTTCAATAATAATGAATTATTAACAGCTTAGCTGTACCTTATACCATTTTTCCCTATAAAAAATGCGACAATTTATTTCGTCGTTAGTATATTAAAAATAGTTTTTTGTTTTTTATCAGCATATTTCTTTACTTTACACAATAAAATATTAAAATAATTGCTCAAAAAAATACTGATAATTGATTTTGGTTCACAATATACTCAGCTAATAGCCCGAAGAGTGAGAGAACTTAATGTTTATTCCGAAATAATTCCTTTTAACTGTAAAATTGAATTTGATAATAGTATAAAAGGAGTAATTTTATCGGGAAGTCCGTTTTCGGTTCGCGATAAAAATTCACCAAAAATTGACTTAGAAAATATTAAAGGGAAATTACCAATTTTGGGAATTTGTTATGGTGCACAGTATTTATCGGAGCACTATGGTGGCGAAGTATTACCATCAAATACCAGAGAATATGGGAGGGCTAATTTATCGTTTATTGAAAACTCCGATAAATTATTTAATAAAATAACAATAGGTACACAAATTTGGATGTCGCATGGCGATACAATTACTAAAATACCAAACAACTACAAAATAACAGCGAGCACCGAAAGTGTAAAAGTTGCTGCTTTTAAAATTGAAAATGAAGAAACATACGGAATTCAGTTTCACCCCGAAGTTTATCATACTACGCAAGGAACAGAGCTATTAAAAAACTTTGTTGTAAATATTTGCAAATGCGAACAATTGTGGACTCCAGCAGCATTTGTTGATTCAACAATTTCTGAAATAAAAAACAAATTACAAAACGATAAAGTAATTTTAGGATTATCGGGCGGTGTTGATTCATCGGTTGCTGCTTTACTTTTACACAAAGCCGTTGGTAAAAATTTGTATTGCATTTTTGTTAATAATGGTTTACTTCGAAAAAATGAGTTTAACGAAGTTTTAGAAGTTTATAAAAAAACCGGCTTAAATGTAAAAGGGATTGAAGCTTCGCAGCAATTTATTGAACAGCTTAAGGGAATAAGCAGTCCGGAGCAGAAAAGAAAAATAATCGGACGAATTTTTATCGAAACATTTGATGCCGAAGCTAAACAAATTGAAAATGTTAAGTGGTTGGCACAAGGTACAATATACCCTGATGTAATTGAATCATTATCAGTAAACGGACCATCGGCAACAATAAAATCGCATCATAATGTAGGTGGATTGCCAAAAAAAATGAATTTACAAATAATTGAACCATTACGTCTTTTATTTAAAGATGAAGTAAGACGTGTTGGAAAGCAATTAGAACTCGACCCAAATGTTTTAAATCGCCATCCATTTCCTGGTCCGGGTTTGGCAATAAGAATTATCGGTGAAATTACAAAAGAAAATATTCAAATTTTGCAGGAAGTTGACAATATTTTTATTTCATCATTAAAAGAAGCCGATTTATACGATTCGGTTTGGCAAGCCGGTGCAATTTTGTTACCCATTAATTCTGTTGGTGTTATGGGCGATGAAAGAACTTATGAGCAGGTTGTTGCATTGCGTGCTGTTCAAAGCACCGATGGCATGACAGCCGATTGGGTTCATTTACCTTATGAATTTTTATCGCAGGTTTCAAATAAAATAATCAATAATGTTAAAGGAGTAAATCGTGTTGTTTACGATATTAGCTCTAAACCACCAGCCACAATTGAGTGGGAATAAGATTTAGGAATTATGATTAAGGATTTAACTGGTTTCAATCAAATTTTTTGTATTTAATCCCGCTTCAATAAAAAATTATTTTTCGATAAAATTTCATTTGCTTCAAATAGGCGTTCAATTGTTCCAATGTCCATCCAAAAAGTTTTATCGTGATTATAAGCCATTATTTTATAATTTGAACAAAGTTCAACATAACAATTTGTAATAGAGAAAGCTCCCTCGTACTTGTTTATTAAGTTAAATATATCATAATTAAGAACTTGTATTCCACTAAAAGCAAAAGGTCGTAATTTTGTAATACTTTTAGATTGAATTTTTATTTCATTAGTAGCCATATTTTTCCAACCACATAAAAAATTATTCTGGTCGAATAAAAAGTACCGTAAAGTTTTTCTGTTTCTAACAGCTAATGTAGCCAGAGCACCAGATTCTATATGTTCATTGTACAATGTTAATAAATCGAGGTCGGTTAAAATATCAACATTATATACTAAAAACGGTTTTTTATCGCTAAAAAAATCTGTAACTTTTTTAAGTCCCCCACCTGTATCTAATAATTTATCATTTTCGTAAGAAATAAATATCTCAATATTAAAATTATTTTTCGATTTTAAAAAATCTGAAATTTGTTCAGGAAAATGATGAACGTTAATAGCTATTTTATTAAAGCCGAAATATATTAATTTTTTAATTGCATATTCGATAAGTGGTATTCCATCAATTTCGGCAAGAGCTTTTGGTTTGCACAATGTTAGTGGTTGCAGGCGAGTTCCTAATCCCGCAGCAAATATCATTGCTTTTGCAGTTGTTGTCATTATTTCTTCCAGTTATCTTTGTTAGTATGCTCTACTTCAATGTTTATTTGATATTTATATTTCAAATATTCCCCAAGCTTTTCGGCACAATATACCGAACGATGCTGTCCGCCTGTGCAACCAAATGAAATCTGAAGATTAGTAAATTTTCTTGAAATATATTTTTCAACACTTTGCTCTACAATTTTATACACATTGTTAAGAAATTGTTTTACTTCTTCTTCTTTATCCAAATATTCAATAACTTCTATGTTTTGTCCATTTATGGTTTCAAACTCTAAAACTCTTCCGGGATTAGGCAAGGCACGACAATCAAAAACAAAACCACCACCATTGCCGGAATTATCGTAAGGAATTGATTTCAAAAATGAAAAACTATAAATTTTAACACATAAAGAACTTTGTGGTAAAACTTTATTCGAAAATTTTTTTAGTTCATCCGAAACAGTTAAGTTTTCTAATATATTAAATAATGTATTTGCGTTAATATTAAGTTTAACATTATGCAGTAACCACTCTAAATTTTTTAGAGCATAAGGAATACTTTTCAAAAAGTGTTCTTTCTTTTCGTAAAATCCTCTGAATCCATAAGCCCCCATTGCCTGCATTATTCTAATAAGTACAAAAGCATAATAAAAACTTTTAAATTCTGTTTCATTAATTTTAATATTTCGACTTATTTTACTAATATAATAATCCAAAAGTTCCTGACGATAATTATCTGGTATATTAGCTTTTGCATCATACAATAAAGAAGCAACATCATAAAACAATGAACCCTTTCTCCCTCCCTGATAATCTATATAATATAAGGTATCATTTTTTAACATTATATTTCTTGATTGAAAATCGCGGTATAAAAAATAATTACTATCAGCTTTTGATAAGTAATTTACAAATACTTCGAAATCATTTTCCAAATCCTGTTCATCAAAATGTACTTTTGCAAGTTTCAGAAAATAATATTTAAAGTAATTTAAATCCCACATCATAGATTGTTTATCGAAGCTATCACGAGGATAACAAAATGAATAATCTAATTCTTTACCTCCACTAAACTGAAATTTAATTAAATCGTCGAGTACTCGTTTGTAAATTGGTAATAATATGACATTAAATTTATTCTTATTTTTATTTTCTTCAATAAAAGAAAACAAAGTAGTGTCGCCTAAATCAGATAAAATATAAATGTGATTATCAATATCGTCGGCAATAATTTGAGGTACATTCAAATTACAACTAATAAAGTGTTTTGTAAAATGAATAAACGCTAAATTTTCTTTTGGGTCAGGATTATAAGCTCCAATAAAACTTTGGTTTGAAGTTTTTAATCTAAAGTATTTTCTATTAGAACCAGATGGCGGTAGTTGTTGAGTACTAATTACTTCAACTCCTTTTGATTTTAATAGTAAGGAACTTAATTTATTTTCAATACTCTGCTTTTCCAAAATAATTATTTAATAGACAAACATAGTAAAATTGAACGAATATTGAAATAGATATTTGAAATAATGAATATTTACTTTTTTCTTTAGGTGGGTTCTAATCCCGCCAAAGCTGGACAAATAGTGTCATTGCGAAGGAAGGATTGACTGAAGCAACTTAGCGATGCGATCTCATTCACCCCGTTAGATATTTGTTAATTAAAAGAGTGAACACTCTTAATTCGCCTTATCTAACGGGGCAAGCACATTGAAAACTTGTAGTGAGCATGTCGAACCATAAAATTAAAATGTGAGTAATCTCAATACAGTGCTTCGTTTTGTGAGATGCTGAATCAATCCTGTCCTGAACTTGATTCAGGATTGATTAAGGACAGCATGACGAAACTGAATTTTTAGAAGTCCCCTTTATTAAAAAAATAAAAAATATTTATTTAATCATAATAATAACATTATACACATTGTTTAATTAATAAAATAATAACATTTAATAAATTAATTATATGTTTAATAAATGTTTTTTTAAAGAATATTTTGAAATAAAAAAAACGAGTATGTTAATAAACTAAAGAGCTTATCATTATAATATACTTATATAATGATTGTTATGAAGTCAGATGATTTATAATAATTGTTGAAAAAATCTAAATATAATGGAATTTAATTGATACAATCTTATGATTTTTAATTTAAAATTGTACAAAATTATTAATTAATAATATTAAATTTTTAATTTAAAATCATGGAAAGCAATTCGTTAGATGACTCACTAATTTCAGAAAAAGAAGTAAACAAAGAAGACGAACCTCCAAGTTTACTTACTAAAAGCCGTATAAACAGGCACAAAATAATAGATGCTTTATTAAAAATAACTGACAACAAAACAACATCAAACTTTAGAAATCATTTCCTACCAGGAATATCTGATGATGAATGGAACGATTGGCATTGGCAAATAAAAAACAGTTTCAGATATAGCTCACAATTAGAAAAATTTTTCAATATAAAACTTAACGAAAATCAAGATTCTAAAAACAAAGATTTGATGCCGTTAAGAATTACTCCTTATTATTCAAGTTTAATTAATTTTTCGAATCCTAACGACCCTTTATTTAAAAGTGTTGTTCCAACATCAAGCGAATATAAAATATTTCCTAGCGAATCATCCGATCCTCTTCACGAAAACAATAGCAGTCCTGTACCTAATTTAGTACATCGTTACCCTGACCGTGTTTTGTTCCTTGTTACAGGATTTTGCAGCACATATTGCAGATACTGCACACGTTCGCACATGGTTTCAAAAAAAGATAAATCACATTTCAGCTTAAACGATTTTGAACCGGCATTCGAATATATCGAAAAACACGAAGAAATCAGAGATGTGCTTTTATCAGGTGGCGACCCATTTACTTTACCTCAAGAAAGATTAGAGTATATTTTAAAAAGACTTCGTAACATTGAACATGTTGAAATTATTCGTATTGGTACTAAAGTTCCCGCAGTACTACCACAACGAATTACTCAGGAATTTGTTGATATGTTAAAAAAATATCACCCTTTATTTTTAAGCATACATTTTACTCACCCAAATGAGCTTACTCCCGAAGTTGAAAAAGCTACTGCACTTTTAGCAAATGCAGGTATTCCTTTAGGTAGTCAAACTGTATTATTAAAAGGTATAAATGATAATGTTGAAACAATGCGTAAACTAATGACAGGTTTATTAAAATTTCGCGTTCGTCCTTATTATTTGTATCAGTGCGACCCTATACTTGGCTCTGGTCACTTTAGGACAACTGTAAAAAAAGGATTAGAAATAATAAAAGGAATGCGTGGTTTTATATCTGGTTACGCTATACCCGCTTATGTTATTGATGCTCCCGGTGGCGGTGGAAAAATTCCTCTGCTCCCTGATTATGTAACATCACACACTAAAAATGGTTTAGAACTTAAAAATTACGAAGGAAAAACATATTTATATCCTGATTATATTGAAGAATAACAAATTAAAAAAACATGCTTATAGGGATAACTTATGACCTTCGTACTGATTATTTAAAAGAAGGATTTACCGAAGAAGAAACAGCCGAATTTGATAAAGAAGAAACTATTGCAGGGATTGAAAATGCACTTAAAAATGCTGGCTTCAATACCGACAGAATAGGAAACATTAAGCATTTAGCTAAAAAATTAACAAATGGTAAAACATGGGATTTAGTTTTTAATATTTCCGAAGGAATGTATGGAATAGCTCGCGAATCGCAAGTTCCATGCTTATTAGATGCGTACAATATTCCTTATGTTTTTTCAGATGGATTAGTTCTTGCAGTTTCTTTACATAAAGGAATTACTAAAAGAATTATTCGTGATGCAGGTCTTGCAACTTCCGACTTTGTAATTGTTGAAACAATTTCCGATTTAGAAAATATTAACTTAAAATTTCCATTGTTTGCAAAGCCAATTGCCGAAGGAACAGGTAAAGGAATATCAGGACTTTCTAAAATAATATCGAAAACAGAACTTATAAAAATTTGCAAAAACCTTCTTAAAAAATATAACCAGCCGGTTTTAGTCGAACAATTTTTATCGGGACGAGAATTTACTGTTGGTATTGTAGGTACTGGTAAAGAAGCTAAAGCTGTTGGAATAATGGAAGTAGTATTTCGTAAACATGAAAAAACAAAAATTTACAGTTTAGAAAATAAAGAAAATTATCAAAAAGTAATTGATTATATTGTTCCTGAACAAAAAATTATTGATAATTGTTACGAAATTGCTATAAAATGCTGGCAAGTTTTAGGTTGCAGAGATGGAGGCAGAATTGATTTAAGAATGGACGGTTTTGGAAAAATAAATTTTATTGAAGTAAACCCATTAGCTGGTCTTAATCCGGTTCACTCCGATTTGCCTATTCTTTGCCGTTTTGCTGGAATAAGTTATCAAAAATTAATTGAAATGCTCATGAAATCGGCAATAAAAAGATTGCATCTATTCAGCAACAATAAATTTATCTCGCAAAGTCGCAAAGAACGCAAAGACTTATGACTGAAAACGAAATTGCCAAAATATTAGTTAATATCTTTTTGAAGGTTCATCAGAAATTAGGACCTGGTTTACTAGAATCAATTTATGAAGCGGCAATATGTTATGAATTAGATAAAATAGGAATAAAATACAAGCGTCAGGCTGAAATTGCTGTATTTTATGAAACAGTAAAATTAGGTTTAGGATTTAGAGCAGATATTATTGTAGGAGAAAAAGTAATTGTTGAAATAAAATCAGTAGAAACAATGTCATCCACTTTTCCTAAAATATTACTCACCTATTTACGAGTAACAAATTTAAAACTGGGACTTCTTGTCAATTTTAATGTTGATTTGATTAAATATGGAATTAAAAGAATTGCAAATAATCTTTAAAAACGCAAAGAAAAAAATCATTAATGATTTTTTTAACACCTTGCGGTCTTTATACTTTGCGAACATTGCGCCTTTGCGAGAAATTAATTTCACCTAAAATAGTAACAAAAGATTAAAAGAATGAAGAAAATAGAAAAAATTGCAATTGTATATAACGAAGTTCAACAAAATGCAGGTCCCGATGAATTGGATATACTCGACCAAGTTAAATTAGCTGAAGATTGTTTACGCAAATTAGGTTATAATACTTGTAAAATTACCGTAACTCTTGACTTAACAAAGTTAAAAAAATCTCTTTTTGAAGAAAAGCCGGATATTATTTTTAATTTAGTAGAAAGTATTAACAATAATGGAGAATTACTTTACTTTGCACCTGCTCTTTACAATCATTTAAGAATTCCATATACAGGAGTTAATACTGAAGGACTTTTTTTAACAACTAACAAACCATTATCGAAAAACTGGATGCGAAAAAACAATATTCCTACTGCCGATTGGTTTGAATTATACGAAACAGAAAAATTAGATAAAAATAAAACTTATCTTGTAAAGCCAAAACTCGAAGATGGCTCACTTGGTTTCGATGATGATTTGGTTTTTAAAGGTGCCGATGTAAATAAATTCGAGAAAATTAAAACATTAAGCCCGTTTCATTTTTTTATTGAAGAATACATTGAAGGAAGAGAATTTAATATTTCAGTTTTGGGAGGTAACAAAGGACCAGAAGTTTTACCAATTCCAGAAATGAACTTTAACAATTTTCCAAAAAACAAGCCAAAAATAATGGGATTTAGAGCAAAATGGGAAGAAAATAGTTTCGAATATCTAAATACAACCCGCAGTTTTATTGATGAAAATGAAGAAAAAGAATTAGTAACAAAACTTAAAAATATTTGTATCGAATGTTGGGAATCGTTTAATTTATCAGGATTTATCAGAGTTGATTTTAGGGTAGATAATAATGGGAATCCTTTTGTATTAGAAATTAATGCAAATCCATGCATTACGCCAGGTAGCGGTTTTTATAGTGCTTGCGAAAAAGCAAATTATTCTTTTTCTTATGCCGTAGAAAGATTTATTGAAGATTCGATTAAAAACATTAAATAAATGAATATAACATTTCGTAGCGAACTAAAAGATAGCGATTTAATTGATATTGAAAATATTGTTGAGTCTACTGTTTTTTTTAAGATTATGAAATTCCTGTTGCTGTTGAATTAGCTCAAGAAGCTTTAATTAATGGTCAGGAAAAATCGGAATACTTTTTTCAGTTTATTGAAGTTGACGGAAAAACAATTTCATATTCATGCTATGGACCTATTGCGTGTGCTGTAGGAAGCTACGATTTATATTGGATTGCTACTCATAACGATTTTCGCGGAAAAGGAATTGGAAAACTTATTCTTGAAAAAACTCACGAGGCAATTAAAAAAAGAAATGGAAGATTAGTTATTGCCGAAACATCTGGAGCCGAAAAATATATTCCTACACGAAAATTTTACGAAAATAACGGATATAAAGCCGAGGCAATAATTAAAGATTTTTACAAATCTGGTGACGATAAATATATGTTCGTTTTTAGGCTTTAGAAATTTTAAAAAAACGTCAAAAACCCAGCACCAATTATTGGATAAACCTTATCATAATAAAGCGCACCAAGTTTTAATGTTAACCCTAATTTACTACCCATTGTTCTGGTTTGTCCAACAACCCTAAATCCTAATGGTGGTGTAACTGTACTACTATCGCTGTAAATTAATAAATCACTATAAATTGAAAGAGTGGTTTTTAATTTTCTTTTTCTATTTTCATCAGAAATTAATCTAACAAATTTACCTGAAAACAATCCTAATCCCAAAGCAATTTCATGAGTTTGAGATGATATAAAATTATTTTTTGAAATAAAATTATATTCTATGTGTCCGCCAATGTATGTCTTTTTAATTAAATCATCTTTAACTACGAATACTGTTCCACCTCTGGAATCAACACTTGAAGCAATGGGCATTTTTTTTGTTTTAGTTTTTTCATAAGAATAAAAAAACAATAAGCCACCAATACCACCACCAGAGCCATTTGTATTTGCTTCTAAATAACATACTTTAGGAATAAAATAACTTAAATTTATGAAATTGTTATAAGGATATTCAAAATAAATATCCATAGTAAATGGAGTCATTTGGTCAGTATGATTTTTGAGTATTTCATAATCTATTTTAGTTCCGTCATTAAAAGTTGCTGTTTTCTTTTGAGCTATAATGTTAGTAAAGAATACTAATAAAATACTTACTACAAATAATGTTTTTATGTTCATGTAATTAAAATTTATGTTTTATCTTATTATCTGCCACCGCTTGTTCTTTTCAGGTATATTGGAAATTGTAATGTAGCACCTCCAATTGCTGTTTCATTAAAAACTGTAAATGCTCCAAAAAACCTTAAATCAAAAAAATAAGTTTTACTTAATTTAAAGCGAAAACCAAGGTTTAGCATAGGACCAACATCAGTACCTGTTCCATTGATACCATAAAGACCTGGTCCAATAAAAAATCCAATTGGGAAAGTAATTGGAGATTTTTTGTTAGGTGGATATGCACCGGCAAGTGCATTAAAATTAAATGTAATTTGAACAGTTTGATAACCATACATTTTTGTGTCGTTTTCTAAAAATGCAAATTGTGAACCAAGGTGAAAATCAGTTGAAAAGTTATAATTTTTACTTAATTTTATTACTCTTTCTCTGATTCCAAAAATTAAATGCGGACCATAAAATGATGCAGTTTCATATGAATTCGAAGCTTCACCATAAGCCATACCAACACTAACTGTAATAACATATTGTTTGCTTTCATTCTTTTTGCCACCATTTGAACTCCTTTTACTTCGTTGAGAAAACCCTTGAACTGTTGCAAATAACATTAAAAAAAGAATTAAATACTTTGTTGTTTTCATAAATCTATATTTATCTTATAATACTCCCCTTTGTTATGACAAATTTTGAATCAAATATAGATTTTTTTTAATTGATTAATTATTTGCTGAATTCAAGTCACAAATGCAAATTTATATAAAAAAAATTATTTAAACTTACCTTGTATTTTTAATTATAATGTATTAAATTTGCCTTGTTATTTTAAACTAATTATTTAATATGTATAGATTTATTGATGACTTTTTAGTAAAATGGAAAAGCGATAAAAGGCGAAAACCATTAATAGTTAGAGGTGCCAGACAAGTAGGCAAAACGTTTTCAATTACAAATTTTGCAATTAAAAATTTCAAAAATTACATTAAAATAGATTTTGAACGCGAGCCAAACTTGAAAAAAATTTTTGAATCAGACTTAAATCCCAAAAGAATTTGTAATGAATTAGAACTAGTTAAAAATATAAAAATTTCACAAGGAAACACACTAATTTTCTTTGATGAAATACAAGAGTGCAAAAAAGCAATTATGTCGTTACGCTATTTTTGCGAAGAAATGCCAAATATTCATTTGATTGCAACTGGTTCGTTACTTGAATTTGCATTAACAAAAATTTCTTTTCCTGTAGGTAGAATTCAATTTTATGAAATGCACCCACTTGGATTTCCTGAATTTCTTTTAGCTAGTAACAAAGAGCAATTATTTAATCAAATTATTAAAGAACCACATTATTTACCCGACTCTGTTCATGATATATTATTGAAAGAAGTAAAAAATTATTTTTTCGTAGGCGGAATGCCTGAGAGTGTAAAAACATATTCTCAATCAGGGTCCATAATGGATTGTTCAGAAGTGCATTCCGAAATAATAAATTCTTTACGCATGGACTTTGCCAAATACACTCCACAGATTGATAAAAATTGTTTAAATTCAGCTTTAACAGAAATTGCCAGAAATGTTGGAAAACAAACAAAATACAGCACACTTGCTAATGGTTTTAGTAATCCAACATTAAAAAAAGCATATCAAACATTATTAATGGCAAGAATTATACATCAAATTAGTGCAATTAATCCAATTGGTTTTCCTGTGCAAATAACATCAGGCAGAATCTTTAAAACAAGTATGCTTGATGTTGGTTTAATGAATTTTTTATGCGGCATTATTCCAAATGAAGAATTTCTGAAATCAGATTTATTATCAATATACAGAGGAGCTTTGGCAGAACAATTTGTTGCACAAGAATTTGCAATTAATCAAAAAAATAATGTTTACTATTGGGATAGGCAAGCCAAAAGTAGCACTGCAGAAATTGATTTTGTTATTCAAAAAGCAAATAAATGGTTTCCTGTTGAAGTAAAAAGCGGAAGTAGTGGAAGTTTAAGGAGTTTGCACTTATTTTTAAAAGAGTATCCAAAAACTACTGAAGGTTATGTGTTATCTTCTCAACAATTTTCGGAACTTAAAGAACAAAAATTAAAAGTTATACCTGTTTATTTTTCTTTTTCTATAAGTTGTATGTTTTAATTGTATTATAAACTTATACTTTAGAAATTGGTTTTAAATACATTTCACCCTTTTTAATTTTTTGAATTTCGCATAACCATTTTTCACCTTGCAAACATTGTTGAAGTTTTTCGGTAATAAGCACAATACCACGATTGGTTTTATTACTTACAGCTTTAATAACCATGCATTCATTATAAGTTTTATGGGTTATTCTTTCTTCTTTTTCCTGAAGAGTAAAAACATCGTTATCGCCAACTGAATATATTGGACAATCTGGCTCTAAAAATACTTTTCCATTACAATTTATCTTATCAACTTTGCACTTTATTTTATCGCCAGTTTTTATTTTGTATTCAATATAATTAATAGAAGGTATCAAATATTTTTTATCAAATTCTGCTAACAAAACAAAATATTCGGTACCAGCAAGATTTATTATTTTTTCAACTGTAAAAAAATATTCGCTGCCTTCTTCAATTTCCATTTTGAAATATTTACCACAAAATTAATCTTTAAACTTAATTATTAGAGTTTATATTGAATAAGAATATATGTCATGGCTAAAGCCGTTTATTCAGTTGTTTTGTGTAACCCTGACCTTAAGGTAGGGTTAGATTATAAAATATCATGGGCTTCAGCCCTGAGTATAGCGATTAGTATGAATAATTCTTATTCGATATATTGTCTATTATTTAGAGCCTGTCTATAAAGTCAGTGTCTGATTCATAATGTTCGAGTTTGAGGCATACGAAGTTTTGAAAACCAAGGAGTTTACTGTAGTAAATGACTGTTTTCAAAACGAGTATAACGAAAAAATCGGACATTATGGACAGACACTATTTAGAGTCTGTCCGTAATATCAGCATTTTAATTTATAGGGAACAATGGTATAAGGTATAAGGGAATAGGGAATGACGGCTAAATCCTTATACCATATACCTTTATACCTTATTCCCATAAGTTCAGAATTATAAATATGATATAAATTTACAAGTTCTCTCGACTTTACAGACAAACACTATTTAATATCATTACTTTTGAAAAATAAAATATTTTAAAATATGAAACAATTTTATTTATTGTGTAATATGTTATTTGCTGTAACAACCTTATTTTCACAAAATAATAAATTAATAACTTTTTTTGAAAAATCGAATTATTTAGAAACACCTCGTTACGATTCAACAATAAGTTTTTGTAAACAACTTGCAAAAGTGTCAGCAATAATTCATTATGCGTCATTTGGTGAAAGTCCGGAAGGCAGAGAATTACCTTTATTAATAGCCGATAAGGATAAGTTAACAAATCCAGAATTGATTAAAAAAACTGGTCGGGCAATTTTATTAATACAAGCATGTATTCATGCAGGTGAACCAGATGGCAAAGATGCCGGTTTAATGTTATTCAGGGATTTTATAGCAAATCCCGAAATTTCAAAGCTACTTAATAACGTAACCGTTGTTTTTATCCCCATTTACAGCGTTGATGGGCACGAACGTTTTAGTGCATATAACAGAATAAATCAAAATGGTCCAAAAGAAATGGGATGGCGAACAAATGCAAATAATTTGAATTTGAATCGCGATTACATTAAAGCCGAAGCACCTGAAACAAAAGCATGGCTAACGCTATTTAACAAATGGAATCCCGATTTTTTTATAGATTGTCATGTAACAGATGGCGCCGACTATATTTATCCATTAACTTATGGTTTAGAAATAAATGGTAACATGGATTCAAAACTTACTAATTGGCAAAAAAACACATATTTGCCTTATGTTACAAATGCGATGGAAAAAGCAAATTATCCGATTTTTCCTTATGTTAGCTTTAGAGAGTGGCACGATATTGAAAGTGGATTAGAAAGTTGGGTTACACCACCCCTGTTATCGCAGGGTTATACAGCAATTGCCAATTGTCCCGGGTTGTTAATTGAAACACACATGCTTAAAGATTACAAAACCAGAGTTTTTGCAACATATAAAATGCTTGTTTACACTTTAGAAGTTCTTAATAATTCAGGTAAAGAATTAATGCAATTAGAACAAGCTGCAAATGATTTCTCATCAACAGAAAAATTCAGAAAAACACCTTTTCCTCTCTCATTTGAATATTCAAAAGACAGCGTATTTATTGACTTTAAAGGAAAAGAATTTACTAAAGAAATAAGTGATTTGTCGGGAGGTTTGTGGTTTAAATTCGGCTCTGATTACAAAGATTATAAACTTCCATATTTTAACAATTTAAAACCAACCTCTTTTGCACAACTACCTGAATATTATATTGTACCAAGACAATATGCTTTTATCGAAGAAATATTAAAAAGCCATAACATTAAATATTTTAAAATTAATTACGATACAACTTTATCAGCTAATACTTATAAATTTAAAAATGTAACATTAGGCACAAGCTCAAATGAAGGTCACCAGAAAGTACAATCGTTTGAAATGAATATCATTACTTTAAACTTAAAGTTGATATATGGTTCAATAGTAATTCCAATGAATCAGGAAAAATCAAAAATTATTGCCCACTTATTAGAACCCAAATCACCTGCCTCTCTTTTGCAATGGGGATATTTTAATTCAATATTCGAACAAAAAGAATATGGCGAATCATACGTATTAGAGCCACTTGCAATAGAAATGCTTAAAGATTCATCAATAAAATCAAGCTACGAAAAAGAAGTAAAAAATAACCCAAATTTTCCAAAGGACTCATACGCTATATTAAATTGGTTCTATACACATTCAAAATATAAAGATGAGCAACAAAATATTTATCCTATTGGAAAAGTTTTTAATGGTAAAATTAGCAACTAACTAATAATTAACCTTTTGTATTTTTTACGATTATAAAAACAGACATATTGTCGCTTGTAGATTAATAAATATGCCACATTGTCGCTATTTTGCACATTATTATTGCTATTTTGTAATAAAACATCAATCGGTATATAATTTGAAAATCCTAAAGCGTAAAATTAATTATTAACAATAAAAAAATTAGGAGGACAAAATTATGTTACCAGTTTTAAAAAATTACAATTTAGTTGACCATTTTTTTGGCAACGACTTTTTAGACAACATTTTTAACAGCAACTTTTCGGCTGTTAATGTAAACGTACCAGCTGTAAACATTGTTGAGGCAAAAGAAAACTTTAGAATTGAAATTGCAGCACCGGGTTTAGAAAAAGGAGATTATAAAATTGAACTTCACAACGATTTGCTAACAATTAGCAGCGAAAAAAAATCGGAGCATGAAGAAAAGAACGAAAAATATATGCGTAAAGAATTTAGCTACGCAAGTTTTAAACGTTCTTTCATTATCCCCGATTCTGCTAATGTTGATTCAATTAACGCTTCGTACAAAAATGGAATATTAAATGTTACTATTCCCAAAAAAGAAGAAGCAAAAGAAAAATCTTCACGGCAAATTAATATCAACTAATTTTAATTTATAAGGTATTCTCTCAAAAAGGCAGGGAAAATAGAACGCAGATAACGCTGATGATTATGATAAAATATGATTTTATCTATGAAAACCATACCAATTAGCGTCATCAGCGTTCCATTTCGTTTGATTTTACATTTGTATTTTGAGTGGATACAAATTTTTCTATTTTATCTCAAACTCATCAGCATCTTTCCATGAAGGAAATTTCTCTTTAGCATCGTTTAAATTATTAAGATTAAATTTATAATTTATTATTTCTTCTCTAAAAGGTTTTGCCGAAATTAATATTCTGCCTGCATAATCTAAAATCATACTATCGCCCGAGTGAGAAATATTATTAGCATCATTTCCAACTCTATTTACAGCTGCAATATAACATTGATTTTCCATAGCACGGGCAATAAGTAATTGTTTCCAAGCTTCTTTTCTACGCTCAGGCCAATTTGCTACTAATAAAATTGCATCATAATCATTTTTATTACGCATCCATACAGGAAAACGTAAATCGTAACAAATTTGTAATAAAAATTTAAAACCTTTGTATTTAATAATAGTACGAGCATTTCCTGCTGTGTACTCATTGTTTTCGCCAGTAATACTAAATAAATGATGTTTATCGTAATAACGAATTAAACCATTTGGCTCGGCAAAAATAAAGCGATTATAAAAATTATTATTATCTTTTATTATAACACTGCCCCCTAATGCAAAATTATTTTCATTTGCTTGTTTCTTTATCCACAAAACTGTTTTGCCGTCCATTGTTTCGGCTAATGGTTTTGGATTCATCGAGAATCCTGTTGTAAACATCTCAGGTAAAAGAACTATATCTGATTCTCTTTTTATTTCTGTAATTTTTTTTTCAAACATTTGCAAGTTTTTGTCAGGATTTTCCCAAGTCAGGTTGCTCTGTATTAAAGATATTTTTAAAATGCTCATAAAATTAATTTTTTAAAGTAAAACATTCGGGATATTTTGCAACAACACCAATATAATATTCTTTAATATTTTTCACATCGGCATCGAAATCTTCTGTTGGGTTAAATGTCGAAAGCACACCTAATTGCTTTTTCCCATAATCAACAGTTGATATAACAATTGGAACGCCAGCCTGTATAGCAATTTGATGAAATCCTTTTTTCCATCGCTTAACTTTTTTGCGTGTTCCTTCAGGTGTAATTACAAGAAAAAATGAATCGCGTTTTTTATATTGTTCAACCATTTGTGCTACCATATCGTTATTTCTATCGCCTCTTTTCACAGGAACTGCTCCTAAGGCTCTGATTATTGGTCCAACTGGGAAAAAGAAAAACTCTTTTTTTATAATAAATTTTGCACTAATCCCAAAACTATGCAAGCCAAGCCAACCCATAATAAAATCCTGAATACTTGTATGAGGTGCTGCAATAATTAATACTTTTTTATTATCGGGAAATGAGCCAATTAATTCCCAACGCATTAATTTTAAAATTGTTTTAGCAAATTTTTTTACTGCCATTATTCGATTTTAAGATTACGATTTAGAGATTTTGAAATTGTAAATATTGTCACAGTAATAAATAAGGTATAAATCAATAATTAAAATATTACAAATTTAATTTTTTTTAATTTTTGTTACTAATAAACTGATAAATTAATTTATTTTCGTAATGCCAGCTTGCTCGTAATTACAACATTAAATAGTGTTTGTCCATAATGTCCGATTTCTGCGTTATTCTCGTTTTTAAAATCAGTCATTTACTTCAGTAAACTCCTGATATTTAAAAACATCGAATGCCTTGAACTCGAACATTCTGAATCAAACACTGACTTTATAGACAGACACTCGTCTGTCTGTAAAGTCGAGAGTCTGACAATAATATTCAATCCGATAGCTATAGGATTTGAGGCTTGCGAAGTTTTGAAAAATCTCACTGCCTTCGTTTGTGTCTTTACAAGCGATTTGCAACCGATAGCTATCGGTTCTCTTTTCGAGCAAATGATATGCACACATTGTTTGTGATAACACAAACAATGGCGAAAAGTTCTGCCTAAGCAGAATGAAGTTTTCAAAACAAGTTTACCCCGTAGCGAAGCATACTGGGGCATAACGAAAAAATCAGGCATTATAGACAGACTCTAAATAAAATTTTGTTTACTTTTGAGAGATTAAAAACTATTAACATGAGAATGAAATTTATTTCTATTTTTGTATTTATCATCATTTCTTCGCAAACTTTTGCACAAATTTGGCCTTCAAGTCTTGTTGGACACTGGACTTTTGACAACACATCTGATTTACTGCATGCGACCATTGGTAATGATATGGTTCTTACCGGAACGCATACTGCTGTTTCAGGTTCTGCTGTTAATGATGGAGCAGTTGCTATAGATGCCGGAAGTTATTACACCTGTACACATGGAATACCTGCTAATGGTGGTGGCATGTATGTAAATGAATATTCTATAATGTTCGATGTTATGGTTGATAATCCTCAAGAGTACCATTGTTTTTACCAAACCAATCAGGCAAATAGTAACGATGGTGATATGTTCATCAATCCATTTAATCAGATTGGCATCAGCGTTACAGGTTATACAGGATTTTCATTAAAAGCAAATGAATGGTACCGTATTATTATTACCGTTGACCTTAATAGCAGCCTTCGCTATTATGTAGATGGAAAACTTGTTCTTGATGGCGTCAGTCAGGTTACCGACGGAAGATATTCCCTTGATCCAACAATACTTTTCTTTGCAGACGATGATGGCGAAGACAATTTGATATATGTTGCACAGCTTGCTTTGTTCAATACTCCGCTTACGGCTGCTGAAGTTCGAGACCTTACAGGATTTCATTATTCAAATATCGAACCTTACCTTCAGACTCCGACAACAAATTCCATTTACATCAGTTGGAATTCATACGACAATGCTTCCACAATAGTTCAATATGGAACTACACCTTCTTTGGGTTTATACGCTACCGGTGCTTATGAAGATATAGGTTTCATTCCAACAATTAATCGCTGGCATACTGTAAAAGTAACTGGGCTGCTGCCCGATACCCGATATTATTATAGTTGCAATAGCGGAACAGATACTTCTGAAATATTTCATTTTCGCACTCCGCCAAATTCAGGAACAGCCAATGGGCATATACGGTTTCTGAAATTTGGAGATAACCAGACATACGTATTAAAAAGTGCTTCAATTGTTGATACATCGGTATTTCTTTTAAAGCAATTGTATGGCAACAATTGGCAGGATTCGATTTCTTTTGTTATGAATTCCGGTGACATTTGCGAAAACGGAATGGATATAGGTCGCTATATGAACGAATATTTTAATCCCTTCTCAAGTTTATCTGCTTATGTTCCATGTATGATATCCATTGGCAATCATGAATACGAGAATAATTATTTCTACCAGTTCATGAAATATGAAGACCTTACAGGATTCAATGAAAAATATTACACATTTAATCTTGGAAACTGCCAGTTCATAGCTATGAATACCAATGGCTTGTATAATGATGCACTACAAACTAACTGGCTCCAGACCCAGTTGAACACTTCCGCGATTGATCCAAATATAGATTTTATTTTTACTTATAACCATCAGCCTGCTCATAGTGAAATCTGGCCCGATGGAAATTCTTCCTATGTCAATGATTATCTTTATCCCATCGAAGCCAGTTATCCTAAAATGGTCATGACAACTCACGGACATTCGCATTGTTATGAACGTGGCACTATTAGGACGACACATTCCAGCAACTGGGATTTTCGTACGGTTATATGCGGAGGTGCAGGCGGCAATCTCGACCGCTGGGGAATGTACACTAACCAGACTGATTATCCTGAAATTCAAAAATCCGTTGATAATTATTGTTTTATGCTTGTAGATATTGATATGAACACAAAGACAGTGAACACTACTATGTACAGCATGGGTAATCCGGATAAACCCCGAAACCTCGAAGTAATGGATAAATGGCATCGTTTCCTGAACCAGACAGCACCTGACAAACCAGTCGCTATCTCACCGAGTGGAGTCGCAACAGTCACACCTATACTCACAGCAAGTGCATTCTCCGGTTTGGATACGCTTATGAGTTCAGAATTCCAGATTACTCCAATTTCCGGAGATTTTAATAGCCCATTGATTGATGTTATACGCGATGTTGAAGATTATTATGGGGACTCCGGCATTCCAAATTTTTATCCTGTAAATCTAAATAATGGCATTGACTTGAAGACTTATACTGTCAATTCAGGAATATTGTTAATGAACCAGACTTATTTGTGGCGTATGCGTTACCGCGACCAAAACGTGCGATGGAGTGATTGGTCCGACACACTTCTATTCCTTGTATCAACTGTTGAAATTTACAGTCAGGACGATAATCATGGAATTTCAATATTTCCAAATCCTTCCACAACCAAAATAACAATCGTTGTTCCTGAAAAAGCCACAATAGAAATTTCAACTATCGAAGGACAAATTATTAAAACAATCTATAGCGATGACTTAGAGATGTCAATTGATTTAGCAAATATTTCAAGCGGGGTCTATATTATAAAAGTAAAAAATGACAAAGGAATTGCGGTAAAGAAATTTATAAAACAATAACGCTTTGTGCATAATAACACTTAAAACCAATAGCTATGACAGTGTTATTTGAAACATCAGAACACTGTGCATATTTTGTACGGTTTGACAGTAACAATCTCGTATATTGCACATTATTTTAACTGCAACCTTTACTTATTCTGATATTCCGAAACCCAACCCGCATCTTCAATAGCATTTAAAAGTTTCAATAAATTTTCACCCCAAAAATAATCGTTTATATTTTTTATACCAAACGCTCTGAGCATATCCATTTGACCTTCAGATGGCATACGAACTTTTGCAGCCCAACCTTTTTCGGAAGGTGAACCTTCATAAGGCGGTTCCGAATAACGTAGTTTCCATAGTTCATCTAAAATATCCGGTCCATCAATTCCTGCATCTTTTAAAATGTTTTTCTCATCAGGATTAGCATACGATTGCTGAATCCCAACAATTTGATGCAGCCAATCGCGACGGCTTAAAAATGTGCGAGTTACTACTCCACTATCAGAAATTTCGATAATTGCATAAGAAATTAAACCTTGATAATTGGGTTGTAAACTTAAACCAAAATATCTTTTTGCAACTTTTGTAGAATCAATCTGCGAATAAACAAAAGTATTTATTAAAGTAAAAATAACAAATAACAATATGAGTATTCTTTTCATTTTAATTGTATAAATACAAAATTAAATATTTTAATTTTCTAATTTCTGTATTATAAATTTCAATTTAAATAAACGGATTAATAATGGTAAGAGTTTTTTCAATAACTTGTTTGTGTTGCATATCTTCGGAATATAAAATTTTGCAATTAGATGCAAGTGCAGAAGCTACTATCATGGAATCAAGAAAAGAAAAACGATATTTTCTTTTAATTGAAATGGCTGAACAAATAGTTTTATCATTAATTTCAACAATACGACTAATGTTAGTAAGAAATAAAACATACTCTTCGCAAATTTTTTGAGTAAGTTCCAGTTTCTTAAGGCAGGCATTATACGATTCAATAACTACCTGTGAGCTTAGGCAGGGATTCTCTTTTAGCAAATCAAATGCTTTTTGTTGTTTTTTTGGCTCGCTTTTATTAAAAGCATACACACAAACATTGCTGTCAAGAAAAATATTATTCATACAAATCTTCACGTTTCCATTTTACTACTCTGCCGAAATCAATTGCATATTTTTTAAAAAACTTCAGTGCTTTTTCCACCGAATATTTATCTTCTGCTTTCTTCTTGTCTTCAACAGGAAAAGCAATTATTTCTACTTGCCTCCCGATAAAATTTGCAGGAAGATTAAGCAGGTAACTTTTACTATCAGGAATTATGATTTGCCTGTACATAATTTTATTTTTTTTACAAATATACAAATTATTAATTTTATAATACCAGAAACCATAAAAAAAATTTAAAGTGAAATATAATAGTAACGTACATTTTCAACATTTAAAATCAAGGCAATTATTAAAATTAGTTACTATACTCAAAACGGTTAAAGTTTTAACTTTACAATTTGTTCCCTCTCTACTTGTAGAGAGGGTTAGGGTGAGTAAATAAAAAAATAAAATTTAAAATTTTAACCATTCACAGCATATTAGCAATTATTTGTTTTAATTTTTGAGAATGCAAAAAAATCAAACTAACTTTGAAAGTTTTTTTAAATATTAAACATGGCATCATTTAACAATTTATTAAAGAAATTCTTTGGTACTAAGTCCGATAAAGATATTAAAATTATTTTTCCTGTAGTAGAACAAGTCAGGTTGGTTTACGATACACTTCAAAGCTTGTCGCACGACCAACTACGCGAAAAAACAAATGCTTTAAAAGAGAAAATTCAAAATTATTATAAACCTGAAGAACAGCAAATAACCGAACTTAAAGAAAAAGTTGAAGATGATGAAATAAATATTGACGAAAAAGAAAAACTTTATATACAAATAGATAAATTAAAGAAAGAAGTAAACAATAAAATTGAAGAGGTTTTACTTGAAGTATTGCCCGAAGCATTTGCAATAGTTAAAGATACAGCTCGTCGTTTTATCGAAAATGAAAGAATTGAAGTAACAGCAACAGAACACGACAGAAATTTAGCAGCTCAACGAAGCAGTATAATTATTGAAAGTTCCAAAGCAATTTGGCTAAACACTTGGTTAGCAGGCGGTAATGAGATTACATGGGATATGGTTCATTACGATGTGCAACTTATTGGAGGTATGGTACTTCATCAGGGGAAAATTGCCGAAATGGCAACAGGTGAGGGAAAAACATTAGTCGCAACATTACCTGTATTTTTAAATGCATTAGCAGGTAAAGGTGTACATATTGTTACAGTTAACGATTACCTTGCAAGACGTGATAGCGAGTGGATGGGACCAATATATGAGTTTCATGGATTAACAGTAGATTGCATTGACAAACATCAACCAAATTCGGTTGCTCGTCGTAATGCTTATCTTGCCGATGTAACATTTGGCACAAACAATGAGTTTGGATTCGATTATCTTCGTGATAATATGGCAATTAATGCCGTCGATTTAGTTCAACGTGGGCATCATTACGCAATAGTTGACGAAGTTGACTCAGTTTTAATTGACGATGCCAGAACTCCTTTAATTATCAGTGGTCCAACACCTAAAGGCGACGACCAACTTTTTAATGAATATAAACCTAAAGTCGAAAAACTTGCAAATGCCCAAAAAAATATAGTTAACGACTTTTTAAATCAGGCAAAAAAATTAATTCAAGCTGGTGATAATGAGAAAGGTGGAGTGTTGTTGCTAAAAGCTTATAAAGGACTTCCCAAAAACAAAGCACTTATAAAATTTTTAAGCGAACAAGGAATAAAAACCTTGATGCATAAAACTGAAAATGTGTATTTACAAGACAACTCTAAAAGAATGCCCGAAATTACTGAAGATCTTTTCTTTGTAATTGACGAAAAAAATAATCAGGTAGAACTGATGGAAAAAGGTATTGACTTAATTACAAATACAACTGATGATCCTCACATGTTTGTAATGCCCGATATAGGTGGAAGCATTGCAGAAATTGAGAAATCGGGATTAGATGCCGATAAAAAACTTGTTGCAAAAGATGAATTAATTCGCGATTATTCAATAAAAACAGAGCGTGTTCATACAATAAATCAACTACTTAAAGCTTATGCAATGTTCGAGAAGGATGTTGAGTACGTTGTTATGAATAATGCTGTAAAAATTGTTGATGAACAAACTGGTCGTATTCTCGAAGGTCGTCGTTATTCCGATGGTTTACATCAGGCAATTGAAGCAAAAGAAGGTGTAAAAGTTGAGGCAGCAACTCAAACATTCGCTACAATAACATTACAAAATTATTTCCGTATGTACCATAAACTTGCAGGTATGACAGGTACTGCCGAAACCGAAGCAGGTGAATTGTGGAATATTTATAAATTAGATGTAGTCGTTGTTCCAACAAATTGCCCAATGATTCGAAAAGACATGCAGGATAAAGTTTACAAAACCAAACGCGAAAAATATAATGCTGTAATTGAAGAAATTGCAGAACTTATAAATGTAGGCAGACCTGTACTTGTTGGAACAACAAACGTAGAAATTTCGGAGTTATTAAGCAGAATGTTAAAACTCCGTGGCATAAAACATAATGTTTTAAATGCAAAATTGCATCAACGCGAAGCTGATATTGTTGCCGAAGCTGGTAAAGGCAGTATTGTAACAATAGCCACAAACATGGCTGGTCGTGGTACAGATATTAAACTAAGTACCGAAGTTAAAGCCGCAGGCGGTTTAGCAATTATTGGTACAGAGCGTCACGAATCGCGAAGAGTTGACAGGCAGTTACGTGGTCGTTCAGGTCGTCAAGGCGACCCCGGAACATCGCAGTTTTACGTTTGTCTTGAAGATGATTTAATGCGTCTTTTTGGCTCCGACAGAATTGCCAGAATGATGGACCGGCTTGGGATTAAAGAAGGTGAAGTTATTCAACATTCTATGATTACAAAATCAATTGAACGTGCTCAACGAAAAGTTGAAGAAAACAACTTCGGAATAAGAAAACGTTTATTGGAATATGATGACGTAATGAACTCGCAACGTGAAGTAATATATACACGTCGCAGAAATGCACTTTTTGGAGAAAAAATTAGCGTTGATATTTCAAATTCTATTTATGATGTTAGCGAATCAATTGTAAATCAAAATCATGGTAATGCTACTTTTGATGAATTTAATCTGGAGTTAATAAGATATTTAGCAATTGCATCACCAATTTCGGAACAGGAATATTTATCATTGTCGCCAACTGACATAATTGAAACGACTTATAACAAAGTTTACGAAAACTACTTGAATAAATCACAGTTGATGGCTAAGCAAGCATATCCTGTGATTAGAGATGTTTATGAGAAAAGCGGGCATGTTTATGAAAATATTGTTGTCCCGGTTAGCGATGGAACTCGTGTTTTTCAGATTATTACAAATTTAAAGAAAAGTACCGAAACTCGTGGTCGTGAATTATTAAGAGCATTTGAAAAAACTTCAATTCTTGTTACCATTGATGAGATGTGGAAAGAACATTTACGCGAAATGGACGATTTAAAACAATCGGTACAAAATGCTGCTTATGAGCAAAAAGACCCGTTGCTGATATACAAATTTGAATCATTTGATATGTTCCGTGATATGATTGACAGGGCAAACAGAGAAATAGTTTCAATATTGACTAAAGGACACATTCCTATTCAAAATCCAGAACAAGTTCACGAAGCAAAAGCTCCCAAAAAGCTCGATATGAGCAAATTTGAAACAGGGCGACCTGGTTCAATTGGCGAATCGCAAAACTCACAAAACAGACAAGAAGAACAAAAAGTGCAACCCGTAAGAGTTGAGAAAAAAGTTGGACGAAACGACCCTTGTCCTTGTGGTAGTGGAAAAAAATATAAAAATTGTCACGGTATAAATGCCCAATAATTATATTTTTAGAAATTTTTAAAAAATAATTTGTAATGTTATTTTTAAGAAATCCTATATCTTTTTGTAGCAGAATGGCAAAAATATATTTTTTTAAACAGCCACTTATAGTTTTTCTTTTTTTGTTAGTTTTATTTTATTCATGTAGTAGCGAATATGTAAGCCCCGACGATTTATCAGATGTTAATAAAGTTGCAATTTTAAAATCAGATAATTTACCATTTACTGGTTGTTGTCGAAAATACAATAAAGATAATAAAATAGAATTTGAAAAAAAATACAAAAACGGTAAACTCAATGGTATATTTATAAGGTATTTCGACAATGGAAATGTGAGTAATGAAGTAAATTTTGTTAACGGAAATCCAACTGGCTACAAACAATACTTTCCAAATAAAAAATTAAAAGCCGAAAAAACTGATGACGAAAAAAATCAGCATTTAACTACATGGTTTGAAAACGGAAATAAAAATCTGGAACAATATTTATTAAATAACATACTAAATGGAAAATCGGAACAATGGTTCGATAACGGACAATTGGAATTGAGTTGCACATACAAAAATAATAAACAAGAAGATGAATTTTCAGCTTATCATAAAAATGGAAAAAAGAAAATTGAAGGAAATTATACTAACGGTAATTTAGATGGAAATTGGAAAACCTATAATGAAAAAGGACAAATTATTTCGGATGAAAAATACAACTTTGGGAAAAAAATTGGCACTTGGTATTATTATTTTGAAAATGGAAATAAAAGAGCAAAAGTAATTTATAAAGATGGACTTATAAAAGAGAATAAAGAGTGGAATGAAAGCGGTAAATTAATTAATTCATTTTTTGCAGATTAAAAATTTTTAAACATGAAAGTTGCTATAGTTGGTGCTACCGGATTAGTTGGTAGCGTTATGCTAAAAGTTCTTGACGAACATAATTTTCCTTTAACTGTACTTTTACCAGTAGCATCGGAAAAATCGGTAGGCAAAAAAATTATTTTTAGAGGAACTGATATTCAAGTAATTGGAATAAAAGAAGCAATTACTGCCAAACCAGATTTCGCTATTTTTTCGGCTGGTGCAACAGTTTCATCTAATTTTGCACCTGAATTTGCTAAAACCGGCACTTTTGTAATTGATAATTCTTCGCAGTGGCGAATGTTTCCAAATGTTCCCTTAATAGTTCCCGAAGTAAATGCACATATTTTAAAACCCGAAAATAAAATTATTGCAAACCCAAATTGCTCTACCATCCAAATGGTTATAGCTCTTGCACCACTTCACAAAAAATACAAAATCAAAAGAGTGGTTGTGTCAACATATCAATCAGTTACTGGAACTGGTGTAAAAGCTGTTCAACAACTTAAAAACGAAAGAGCAGGAGTTGATGGCGAAAAAGCTTATCCTCATCAAATTGATTTAAATTGCTTTCCACATGGCGGTATTTTTATGCCCGATGGTTACACTACCGAAGAACAAAAATTAGTTAATGAAACCAGAAAAATTCTTTCCGATAAAACAATTCAAATAACCGCAACGGTAGTAAGAGTACCAATTATGGGCGGACATTCTGAATCGGTAAATGTAGAATTTGAAAACGATTTTGATTTAAAAGAAGTTACAAGTATTTTAAAATCATCAAAAGGAATTATTGTATTAGATAACCCGAATACAAATGAGTATCCAATGCCATTGTTTGCAGAGGGCAAAGATGAAGTTTTTGTTGGCAGAATAAGACGTGATTTATCTCGCGAAAAATGTTTAAACTTATGGATTGTTGCCGACAATCTTAGAAAAGGAGCAGCAACAAATGCAATTCAAATTGCCGAATATATTTTACAACAAAACTGGATTAAATAGAAATAGTTTCGAGTTTATAGTTTTGGGTTTTGGTTAACCACAAACAATAAACATTAAACTTTTTTGAACAGTGAACAGTAGGCAGTGAACAGTAAACTAAAACTCGAAACTAAAAACTTTTTTAAACAATGAACAATAATAACAATGGTTACACAATAGTTAACACAATGGTCACACAATTGTTTTCTAACCGCAATATAAATCCTGACAATCAAATAACCATTTATTACTACTGTATGACTATGTATGACAATTGTATGACAATGAACATAGAATAATAAAACAAATGGCAAAACGTATTTTTTTAATTTTTGCTAAACAGTTTATTTTTTTGATGCTGTTTTTTCAATTGTTACGGTTAACTTTTTTAGTTTATAATTATAACGATTTGTTTAATGCTAATTTCTGGGAAATATTAAAAGTATTTTGGCATAGTATTTACCTTGATATATCTGCAGCAAGTTACATTATTAGCCTTCCATTTATTTTAATATTTTTTTCGTCGCTAATTAAATGGAAAGGTATTTACATTATTAATTTATGGTATAACTACTTAATAATATTTGTGTCAATTGTTATTTCTATTGGAGAGCTTCCATTATATAATGAATGGCGAGTAAAAATGAATTTTAAAGCAATATCATATTTAAGCCAACCTTCCGAAGTTTATCGTTCAGCAAAATGGACAGAAGTGTTTTTTGGATTAATTGCAATTTTTGCTTTTACTTTTTTGGCGATATATTTATATAGAAAATATATTCACGAGAGATTTGTTGTAAATAAGCGCAACTATATGTATTCATTCATTTTTTTAGTACTAACACCTGTTTTAATTGCATTGGGTATCAGAGGTGGGTATCAGCCAATTCCGGTTCATCAAAGCGATGTTTATTTTTCAAAAAATAATTTTTTAAATCTTGCTGCTGTAAATTCACAATGGAATGTTGTGGCAAGCGTTGCAAAAAATATGCGTTATAAAACTTCAAATCCATTTTTATTTTATAAGTTAAGTGATGCTCGTAAAACTGTTGACTCACTTTATAGTACAGAAAAAGACACTACTTTATATATTTTAAAAACAAATCGCCCAAACATTGTTTTGCTTTTATTAGAAAGTTATTCTGCCGATTTAATACATTCAATTGGCGGATACGATAGCATATCGCCTAACATTGATAAATTAATAAGTGAAGGGTTTGTTTTTTCAAATACTGTTGGTAGTGGTGGGTTGAGCGATCAAGGGATATTAGCTGTTTTATGTGGTTATCCAGCATTATCTAACGTTATTATAACAAATCAACTCGATAAATATGTAAAAGTTCCATGTATTGCCCGCGACCTTCAACAACAAGGTTATTTTACATCGTTTATGTATGGGGGGCAATTGAGTTACGGAAATATTAAAGGATTAATTTATTACAACAAATTTGACGAAATAACTGAAGGCAAAGATTTTCCTTCAAATATTCCACAAGGACGATTAGGTGTGCATGATGAATATATGCTGGATGCATTTTTAAATAAAATAAATGGTTACCGACAACCATTTTTTTCGGCAGCATTTACATTATCGAGTCATAATCCTTATGACCAGCCATTTCCCGAAGTTTTTAACTGGGGTGGCGATGCACAAAAATTTATAAATTCTGCATATTACTCCGATAGTTGCATTGGCGATTTCTTTAAGAAAGCAAAAAAACAATCGTGGTATAACAATACACTTTTTATTTTAGTTGCCGACCATAGCCATAACTCACCACGCAACTGGATGATATACTCACCTGAATATCGCCATGTTCCAATGATACTTTTCGGCAATGTTTTAAAACCAGAATATAAAGGAAAAAGATACGAATTGCCATGTTCACAAACCGATTTGGCTGCAACACTGCTTTCTCAACTTGGTTTAAAACACGACAAATACCATTGGAGTATAAATCTTTTTAATTCTTATTCAAAATCTTTTGCATATTATGCATTTGATGGTGGTTTAGGATGGATTGAACCCGATAATTTTATTGTTTACGATAAAAGTCAGGAAGTTTATTATTCGGTAAAATATCAATCAAAAAATGATAGTATAAGAATTAACCGAAATGGTAAATCTTATTTAGAAGTGCTTTTTCAGGAATATTTAGATTTTTAAAACAACTTCTACCCCGCTACGATGGATTGGTAATCCTTCGTTCCCGCACCCACTCGCATGAAAGTGTGAACCGCAGATCCGATAGGTAAGTGTTAAAAACCTAATATTTTTTTAAATAAAATTTAATATCTTTGCATTGTAAAAAAAAATTATACGAAAATTTTTAACTTACGGATTTGAGGAATAAAAAAACTAATTTACAATGAGCGTAATTAGTGCCTGTCCATAAAGTCAAGAGTCTGGAGTATAAAGTTCGATGACAAGGCTTGCGAAAAACAAGTTGATATATAAATCACTTTAAAAAAAAATTAAAAAAATATTAAATATTTTTTTTTGATATTGCAAATATTTATTATTTTTGAAAATTAATCTAACGTAAAATAAAATGTATGAAAATTAATTATTTAAAACTTTTATTATTCAGTAGTATATCTCTTGCAATGTGTTCGTGTAACAATACTACACCCCCATCCGAAAACATTCTTGAAGATTCAACTGAAACCAAAGAGGTTTCCGAATTGCAAAAATCAATCGTTAAAATTCCATCTCCAATTGAATTATTTTCTTTTATTTATGACGCAAACGCAAAATTTAATAAAGAAAATTTAAATTCTATTGATAAAGTTTCAAAATACAACACAAAACAAAAGCAAGCTTTAAATTTAGGCATTTATGCTTCCGATTTAGGTTATTGTACTGTGTTTAAACATAATAAAGAAACATTTTCTTACTTTTCTGTAACAAAAAAGATGGCAGATAATTTAGGATTAACAGAGGGTTTTGATAAAAAAATTGTTAATCGTATTGACCAAAATATGAGCAATAGTGATTCACTTTATCAAATAAGTAATGATTCATATAGCACAGCAATAAGCTTTTTAGAGCAACAAGGACAAGGTAATTTGTTACCATTAATGATTACAGGATCGTGGATAGAAAGTGTTAATATTGCTATAAAATCGGTTGATAAATTTGATGCAAATAATGAAATCGTTATAAGAATAACTGATCAGGCATTATTGCTCGAAAATATTTTAGAGATGTATAAATCAATGGGTGAGGATACTAAAGAAGCAGATATTTATAACAAATTACTTAATTTACAACAATCGTTTGATAAACTTTATGATAATACCGACCAGATAATTACTAAACGTCAGTTTGATGAAATATCATCAAAGGTTAAAGCAATACGTGCTCAACTTATATCCTAAATTTAAAAGAAGAATTATGAAATCAAAAATATATATGAAAAAAATAGTAATAACATTAGCAGTAATATTCTGTAATTTGTTAGTTTTTATTCAAACAAATGCACAATGTGAAAAAGAGAAATTTTGCAAAGAGAATTTAGGTGATTACGACTATCGTAGCCAGTCTTCATTTGCAGAGCTTTCACCCGGTGATACATCCAGTGTTAATTTTGTTTTATACGGTAATCAGCGTTATCGTATTTTTGTTTGCAGCGACCCAGAACTTGGCGATGTTTCGTGGAAAGTTGTTAGACCAGAAAGAGTAACAAAACGTTCAATTGCAAGTATCAAAAAAGACACAGCTGTTATTTATCAAGTTAACGAAACTGGCGATTATATTACTGATGAATCAGGTAATTTAGTTGTAAAAAGCAAAAAAGTTAATGTTGATACACTTTGGAATACCCAACGTGTAGCTGTTGACAAAGTTATGTTTGACAATAAAAAGAATTCCGATAAAATGTTTTTTGAAGTTACACCTAAAAAAACTGAACGGTATATTGTTAGAGTTTCAATTCCAGATGGCGACCCAAATTTCGCAGGTTGCTCAAATGTTTATATTGGCAAACTTCCTATTGAGTCTAAAAACTTTTCGAAACAAGGTCATCAACGAACTGGTGATACTCACTAATTAGTGTCTGTCCATAATGTCCGATTTTTTTCGTTATGCCCCAGTACGCTTCGCTACGGGGTAAACTCGTTTTGAAAACAGTCATTTACTACAGTAAACTCCTTGGTTTTCAAAATTTCGTATGCCTCAAACTCGAACATTATGAATCAGACACAGAGTTTATAGACAGACCCTAATTAATGACAAAATATTTTTGATTTGCAAGAAAACATTGAAAATCATTTTCTTGAAATTTTAAAAACCGATAGCTCCCGTGCTATTGCAGATATTTTAGTTGATAAGATAAGAAATAATCATAAGTATTTTCAAATAATTTTTAATTTTTGTATTTCTAAACCATACCCTATAAGCATGCGTGCAGCAAGAGTTATACAGCTATGTAGCGAAAAAAACACAAAACTTATCGAACCATTTCTTAACAATTTAATAAGTATAATTATAGAAACTAATGTAGAAGGAGTTAACCCACATTGCAGAAAAAACTATCAAAAACAAGAAATATTTGTTAATAACTCATCAATTTATTAACATTTACAAAAAGATAAAATTGTATTCGGCTAATATTCAACATGTTGCGTTTTATGAAAAAAGCATATTTGAAATGTGTTCCCCCCTGTCTCTTTAAAGATTGGTTTTTATCTTCTATTTTTGCTATATGAAAATAATATCTGATAATTATAAAATATTTTTACTGAATAACACTCGAAAGTATGTAAGAAATATAAAAGTAATAAAAAATCCGTAGTCCCCCCTGCAGAAATCCCGAAAATTAAATCGGTTCACTATTAAATAGTTACGAATAATAAGTTGCAATGTGGGTTAAAAGAAGTTTCTTAAAAATACTTTCAGAAATGAAAGACATAACAAAATTAAAAGATTGTGGAATTATTATTGATAAGTGTATTGAATGGCTCATATCTGAAAATGAAAAACCTGCAATTAGATGTTATTCAATTGATATAATTTATAACTTATACAAAATCGAACCACAATTAAAAAACGAATTTATTTCTGCACTATATATTGCAAAAGAAGATAAATCAAGTGCTGTAAAATACAAAGCATCTAAAACTTTTAGCTTTCTTTAAGTTGCTCTAATTCATTTTTTATTTCGAGTAATTGCTCTTTTATTAATTGAAGCTTTTTTATTGCCTCAAAATTTTTAGAAGCATCGTCAATATTTACTTTTAGCTTTTGTTTTGCACCGTTTAAAGTCATACCTTTTTCTTTAACAAGGTGAAAAATTAAACGAATATTTTCAATATCTTGCTTGGTAAACAAGCGATTACCTTTTTTATTTTTTTTTGGTTTAATAATATCAAATTCCTGTTCCCAAAACCTAATAAGTGATTGTTTAACGCTAAACATTTCGGCAACCTCACCAATTTGATAAAATACTTTTTCGATAACAGGCTCTTTATATGGTACCATTTTTATTTAGGATTTACGATTTTTGTTTCAATTTATTTCTGTTTTTTATTTCAATTTATTTCTGTCTTTTCAATCTTCTTAACCTTTTTTCTCAACCTTAACCTTTTTTAGCAATCTTGTCTTCCCAATCATACTCAATCTTGCCTTCTCAATCTATTCAATCTCCTTCAATCTTTTCAATCTTTCTCAATCTAATGCAATTCCTCCTTCTTGTGCCGACATCTCAATCATTTTATCATATTCGGCAGGCGACATATCTAAATAGAAGAAATTAACAGGATTCATTGGTACGTTGTTTTTTCTGACTTCATAATGTAAATGCGGACCAGTAGATTTTCCTGTACTACCAAGTTTTCCGATAATTTCACCACGTTTAACTTTTTGCCCGGGTTTAACTATAATTTTACTTAAATGGGCGTAACGAGTAGTATATCCAAAACCATGGTCCACAATAATTTCATTACCATAACCACCACCAGTATATTCAGCAACTTTAACAGTGCCTTCGCCAGTAGAACGAACATTAGTACCAACAGCACCTGCTAAATCAATTCCCTCGTGCATTTTAACTGTATTTTTATAAACAGGGTCGTAACGTACTCCAAAATGTGATAAAAATTTATAATGGTCTTTAAAAAGTATTGGAATAATTGCCGGCATACTTGCAAGCCATTTTTCTTTGCTCTTTGCTAATCTTACAATTTCATCAAAAGATTTTGACTGAACATACAATTGTTTCATTAATTTGTCAATTCTTTTTGATGTATTTATCACTAAGTCAGAGTTATCGTAACCTTCAAGTTCTTCGTATCTGTTCATTCCTCCATATCCTGCATTTCTCATCGTTTCGGGTATTGGCTCAACTTCAAAAATTGTTCTATAAATATTATCGTCGCGATATTGCAAATCGAATAACACACTTTCGATTTGCTGAATTTTTTTTCCGATAATTTTATATTGAAGTTCTAATTGTTTGTTCTCGCGTTTTAGTTGTCGTTCTTTAGGCGAATCAAAAGTGTAGGTGTAAATAATTATACCTGCCAATCCAAAAACAAAAGCTGAAATAACAGAAGGAATAGTTTTTAACAAACGCTTTTTAAAGCTTGTTTCTATTTTATGGTAACTAAGTGTTTCTTGGTTAAAGCGATATTTAATTTTCGGCATCTTTAATTAGTTTTTTATAATTAAACAATTGCTTATCGCAAATTTAATTGAAAAAATCTAAATTTGCAACCTCATATTATTATTTAACCTTTTTTATAAATGAACTCAAAAGATATTCGTAAAGCATTTTTAGATTTTTTCAAGTCTAAAGAACACACATTTGTTAAATCGTCTCCAATGGTCATAAAAAACGACACAACCCTTATGTTTACAAATGCAGGAATGAATCAATTTAAAGATATATTTCTCGGAAACTCACCTGCGAAATTTCCATGTGTTGTAAATTCCCAAAAATGCTTACGCGTATCAGGCAAACATAACGATTTAGAAGAAGTTGGACACGACACATATCACCATACAATGTTCGAAATGCTTGGTAACTGGTCGTTTGGCGATTATTTTAAAAAAGAAGCAATTGATTGGGCATGGGAATTGTTAACCGAAAAACTTAAAATTGACAAGAAATATTTGTATGCTACTGTTTTTGAAGGGAGTACTGCCGATAAAATTGAGCCAGATTCTGAAGCATTAGAAATTTGGAAAAAACATTTACCCGAAAACCATATTATTTTTGGGAATAAAAAAGACAATTTTTGGGAAATGGGCGAAACCGGACCGTGTGGACCATGTTCTGAAATTCACATTGATTTACGTGATAAAAATGAAAAAAACAAAATTGCAGGCGAAAAACTTGTAAATACGAGCAATCCACTTGTAATTGAAATTTGGAATTTAGTCTTTATACAATTTAATAGAAAAGCTGATGGCAATTTATTTACATTACCAAAAAAACATGTTGATACAGGAATGGGATTTGAAAGGCTTTGTATGGTATTACAACATAAAAAATCAAATTACGATACTGATATATTTCAAACAATAATTTCTCAAATCAGTAAACTTTCACATAAAAAATATGGCGAAAACAATAACTCAGATATTGCAATGCGAGTTGTTGCCGACCATTTGCGAGCAGTTTCGTTTTCAATTGCCGATGGACAATTACCGTCAAATAATGGTGCAGGTTATGTTATTCGCCGAATTTTAAGACGTGCAATTCGATATGGTTATACCTTTTTAGGATTTAATGAGCCATTTATTTATAAATTGGTTACAACTCTTGTTGAAAATATGGGTGATTATTTTGTTGAACTAAAAAGTCAGCAAGATTTTATTTCAAAAGTTATTAAAGAAGAGGAACTCTCATTTCTAAAAACACTCGAAACAGGTATTAAACGATTCGAAAATTATTTGCAAAAAAACAAAGAACAATGTGCAGATAAAAAAGAAATATCCGGCGATTTTGCATTCGAATTATTCGACACTTATGGTTTTCCACTCGATTTAACACAAATTATTGCACGCGAAAATAATTTAACAATTAACACAACAGATTTTGATATTTGTTTAAAACAACAAAAAAATCGTTCGCGAAATGACTCTGCAGTAGAAACTGGAGATTGGATTATAATTAAACCAATTAACAAAGCAGAGTTTGTTGGATATGACGAAACTTCAATAAAATCGGAAATTGTTAAATATCGGAAAGTTGAGCAAAAAGGAAAATTATTTTATCAATTAGTACTTAGCAAAACACCATTTTATGGCGAGAGTGGTGGTCAAATTGGCGATTCGGGTTGGCTCGAATGGAATGGTAACAAGCTAAATATTTTTGACACAAAAAAAGAGAATAATTTAACAATTCATTTGTTAGAAAAATTACCCGAAAACATTTCTGGCGAATGTGTTGTAACTATTGATGCAACAAAGAGAAATAATATCGAGAATAATCACTCTGCAACGCATTTATTACATTTTGCATTAAGAAAAGTTCTTGGAAATCATGTTGAACAAAAAGGTTCATTGGTAAGCGATAAATATTTGCGTTTCGATTTTTCGCATGTTCAAAAAATGACAAACAAAGAAATTGAGAAAGTAGAGGAAATTGTAAATGAGTTGATTAGAAAAGCAATTGATTTAGACGAAAAAAGAAATATACCTATTGAAGAATCCCTTAAATTGGGAGCTATCGCACTTTTTAGTGAAAAATATGATGACAATGTAAGAGTAATTAAGTTTGGAGACTCAATTGAATTGTGCGGAGGTACACATATAAAAAACACTTCAAAAATCGGAATGTTTAAAATTCTTTCTGAAGCATCAATTGCAACAGGTATTCGCAGAATTGAAGCAATTACAGGTGAAAAAGCAATTGAATATTATAATAATATTGAAAAACAATTGGCACAAATAAAAGAACTTTTAAAAAACCCAAAAGATGTAATAAAATCAGTTGAAATATTAATTGCGGAAAATAATAAAATTTCCAGGAATTTAAGCACGTTGTTAAAAGAAAAGTCAATTTCAATAAAAGACGAAATAAAAAAATCAATTATCAATAAAAACGGAATAAATTCTGCATTTTGCAAAATCACGGTTCCCGATGAAGCATTGCTTCGCGATATATTGTTTCAATTAAAAGCTGAAAAAGAAAATCTTTTTATAGTTTTGGGAACCGAAATTGATGGAAAAGCACATCTCGCAGTATTTATTTCAGATAATTTAGTTAAAGAAAAAAACTTGAATGCAAGTAACATTATAAAAAATATTTCTAAAGAAATCAATGGCGGTGGTGGCGGGCAGCCCTTTTATGCAACAGCTGGGGGAACTAATCCTTCAGGAATACAAAAAGCATTAGAAACAGCTAAAAATTACTTGAACTAATAATGATTTCATTAGATAACGTAACGCTTTCGTTTGGCGGATTTGAACTTTTTAAAGAAATATCATTTCTTATTTCACAAAAAGACAGAATTGGGCTTGTTGGAAGAAACGGAACTGGCAAATCAACTCTTTTAAAACTAATTGTAGGCGAAATAAAAGCTGATGAGGGAGTAATTACCAAACCATCGGGAATAACAATAGGTTATTTGCCACAATTACTTGATTATAACGACAGTGCAACAGTATGGGAAGAAACAATAACAGCATTTAAAGAGGTTAACACTATACAGAAACGTATAAACCAAATACATGCAGAACTAATTAAATTAAGTGTGCACGAGACAGAAAAATCATTAAAACTTGCATCGGAATTATCTGAATTTAACGAAAGATTAATTTATTTAGACGGTAACAATATAGAAGAAAAAACTGAAAGAGTATTAATTGGTCTTGGTTTTAAACGAACAGATTTTAATCGTTTTACAAACGAATATAGTGGTGGCTGGCGAATGAGAATTGAGCTTGCTAAAATATTATTACAAATGCCGGATGTTTTTTTGCTTGATGAACCTACAAACCACCTTGATATTGAAGCAATTCAATGGCTCGAAGATTTTTTAAAAGACTATAAAGGTGCAGTGCTATTAATCTCACATGATAAAGCATTCCTTGACCATGTAACACACCGCACAGTTGAGCTTTCGCTAGGCAAAATATACGATTATAAAGTTCCTTATTCAAAATTTGTATTGTTAAGAAAAGAACGTCGTCAGCAGCAATTGTCGGCTTTTAAAAATCAGCAAAAAAAGATTGACGACACCGAAAAATTTATCGAGAAATTCAGATACAAAGCAACAAAATCGGTTCAGGTTCAATCGCGGATTAAACAACTTGATAAAATTGAAAGAATTGAGGTTGACGAAGAAGATATTTCCTCAATGCGAATTTCTTTTCCTCCATCTCCACGCTCTGGTTCTGTTGTTTATGATTTAAAAAATGTATCGAAAAGTTATGGTACAAATGAAATATTAAAAAGCATTGATTTAACTATTCAAAGAGGTGATAAACTTGCATTAGTTGGAAAAAATGGTGAGGGAAAAACTACTTTAATGAGAATGGTTAAGGGTGAATTGGAATACAATGGAATAGGAACATGCGGTTATCAGGTTAAAATAGGTTATTACGCTCAAAACCAAGACCAGATACTCGACAAAGACAGAACGGTATTACAATCAATTGATGATATTGCAGTTGGAGAAGTTCGCACTAAAATTCGTAGAATTTTAGGTGCATTTTTATTTAGTGGCGAAGATGTAGATAAAAAAGTGAAAGTGCTTTCGGGTGGCGAATGTAGCCGATTAGCGTTGGCAAAACTACTACTCGAACCTGTGAATTTTCTTTTGCTCGATGAACCAACAAACCATTTAGATATGATTTCGAAAGAAGTTTTGAAAGAGGCACTTCAAAACTATGATGGCACGTTGTTAATAGTTTCACATGACCGTGATTTTATAGATGGTTTAGTTACAAGAATTGTTGAAGTTTGCAATAAAAGTTTAAAAGAATATTCGAATAACATTTGGGAATTTTTGGAAAAGAAAAAAATTGAAAATCTAAACGAATTAAATGTTAAAATAATTCAAAAAAACACGAGTAATTCGTTAAATAAAGGCGACAACAAAAAACGCTTTACCGAAAAAAAGGAATTCGATAAATTATTACGAAAAGCCGAAAACAATATAATTAAATGCGAAAAAGAAATAAGCGAATTAGAATTAGAGTTGCAACAAATGGACGAAATATTAATAAATCCCGTTGAATTTAGAAAGGTATCATCTGACCCAAAAATATTTGAAAAATATAATACTACTAAAAGTAATATTGATAAAAAAATGATTGAATGGGCTAATTTAAACGAGGAATTGCAAAAATTGAAAAATATATGATTCCGTTTTAGTTGAATTGTTTAAATACTATAAGCTAACGGGATAAATTTTTGCATTTCATCCCGCATAAGCGGGACAAAAAGGTATAAAGGCATAAGGTATAGCCCAAAATCTCAAATACCAAATACCAAGTTTGGGGCTTGGAACTTGAGATTTGGAGCTTGGAATTTGAAATTTGGGGCTTGGGTTCTTGGAACTTGGGTTCTGCAGGTTATACCCTATACCCTTATACCTTTTACCTGAAATCCAATTCGAGCTATCGGATGTAATAATTTACACTGTGCAAAGTATAATTTATTTTAATAATGTTTTCAATTTGAAATTTTAATAATATCATATTTTATCAACCGTATATATACTTTTATATCAATTATTTATAAAATTTTGAATTTATTAAATAAGCGATTCCATTTATTCTATGTTTTAATTTTTATAATTTTGCCAATAATTAATTTGGAATAGTGTTCCCATATAATTGTATAAGTATAACTAAATATTAATATTATGTCGTTACGAAGTAAAACACTCGAATTATTAAGACGCAGAGAGAAAGCCCAGCAGGGTGGTGGCGAAAAAGCTATCGAAAAACAAACTGCAATGGGTAAATTAACTGCTCGCGAACGTGTAATGGAATTGCTTGATAAAGATTCGTTTAGCGAGTACGATTTATTTGTAGAACACGAAGCACGCGATTTTGATATGAACAGTAAAGTATTGCATGGCGATGGTGTAATAATTGGTACTGGAACTATTTATGGTTCACCTGTTTGTATTTTTGCTCAGGATTTTACTGTTGCTGGCGGTTCGTTGGGGTTATCGCATGCCCGTAAAATTACAAAAATAATGGACCACGCTTTAAAGCTAAGAATTCCATTAATTGGTATTAACGATTCGGGTGGTGCACGTATTCAGGAAGGTGTTAATTCATTAGCCGGTTATGGCGATATTTTCTTTAGAAATACACTTGCCTCTGGCGTAATTCCTCAGATTTCGGTAATTTTAGGCCCTTGTGCTGGTGGGGCTGTTTATTCGCCTGCTTTAACTGATTTTGTTTTTGTTGTTGATAATATTTCTAAAATGTTTATTACTGGACCAGAAGTAATTAAAACAGTTTTAGGCGAAGAAATTTCGATGGAAGATTTGGGTGGTGCACGTGTTCATGCCGAAATTACCGGTAATGCACATTTTTTTGCATCATCAGAAATTGAATGTTTCGAGCAAATAAAAAAATTAGTAACATTTATTCCATGGAATAATAGCCGTAAAGCTCTTCCATTTAAACCTAAAGAGCCTACAAAAGAATTTATTATAGATAAAATTGTTCCCGACGACCCAAAACTACCTTATGATATTAGACATGTAATTCGTGCAGTAGCTGACGATAGCGACTTTTTTGAAATTCATGAATTGTGGGCACAAAATATTGTTATTGGATTTGCCCGAATAAGTGGTGATACGGTTGGATTTGTTTGTAATCAACCATTGTATCTTGCTGGTGTACTTGATGTTGATTCATCAGATAAGGCAGCCCGTTTTATTCGTTTTTGCGATGCATTTAATATTCCAATTATTACATTAGTTGATATGCCAGGTTATTTGCCAGGTGTTGACCAGGAACATGCCGGAGTTATTCGTCATGGTGCTAAATTACTTTATGCATACAGCGAAGCATCAGTTCCAAAAGTAACTGTAATACTTCGTAAAGCTTATGGCGGAGGATATATTGCTATGGGTTCGCGCCATTTAAGAGCAGATTTTGTATTTGCATGGCCAAGTGCCGAAATAGCAGTAATGGGACCCGAAGGTGCTGCAAATATCATTTTTAAAAAAGAAATCGCCGAAGCCGAAGACCCTGAAAAAATGCGTAAACTAAAAGTTAAAGAATATAAAGAAAGATTTGCAAATCCGTATGTCGCCGCTGCAAAAGGATATATAGACACTGTTATTGAACCTAAAGAAACAAGAAAAATATTGGTTCATGCAATTTCTGTTGCTAAAGATAAAACAAATACCAATCCTCATAAAAAGCACGGGATACCGCCATTTTAAAATATTTTAACCATGAAAAAGAAAGAAGATAAAAAAAGTAAAGAAATAGTTTTTAAAACTTTGTATGTTGAAGAAACAAAGTACAAAACAATAATTACTAAAAAGTTTGAAAACAGAAAAGTATGGCAAAATCCTGATTCATCTCTAGTTTATTCTATTATTCCCGGAACTGTTAGCAAAGTTTATGTTACTGATGGCGATACCATTAACGAAGGCGATAAATTACTTGTGTTAGATGCCATGAAAATGAAGAACACAATTAGAGTTCCTTATTCAGGCGTTATTAAAAAGGTTAATGTAATTGAAGGACAATCCATCTCAAAAGGATTTGTAATGGTTGAGCTGGATATACAATTATTGAATATTGACAATAAAGAAGTTAATAGTTAATTGTTTTAAGTTTTTAGTTTGTTGTTCAAAATTCGATATTTGTTGTTTTATTGTGGATTTTGCCGACAGTTTTTAATATAATTGCAATACTAATATGTTTTTAGTGTTATTTGTTATTTTAAACCTGTCATCAATTCTTTGACCAATAATCCAAACAATTTTATTTGACGATTCTATTATCCAGATTTTTTCTTTTTCAATAATCGAAATCTTTTCGTCAATAAAATAATCGCTTAGCTTTTTAAAGCCTTTCATTCCATAAGGTTGAAAATAATCGCCAAAGTTCCAGCGTCTTATTACTAAAGGAAATTCGATATTGTCGGCATCGAACATTGCAATGTTTTTGTCTTTAAAAATTTTTTGGTTTGCATCCCAAGTCATTTTTTCAATTGACATTTCGAACGGTTCTGAAACCCAATCTTGCTCAATATCAATATAGTACTTAAATTTGTTATTCTCTTTATTAATTGGTGAAACAATTATTTGTTCGCGGTCTTTGTTTAAGCAATAATTTTTTGAGTAAAACATTTTTCCTGATAACGAATTAATTGTTTCCCATATTTTATTAATTTGCTTTGGGTTAAATCCATAAGAATTAATTATTTCGTAAAGAATTGTTTTGCCTGAATTTGATAATGTAAGCTCTTTAATATCAATATAAATAGTATCGTTTTTGTGTCTGATTATTTTTTCAATTTTATATTTTAAAATTTCTTTTAATAAAATTTCTGTATTTCTAAAATGTTCAATATTTCTGAGAATTGTTTTTTGACTATTGGGTTTTATTTCTTCGAGCAAAGGCATTAGATTATGGCGAATTTTATTTCGCATATATGTAAGCGACTTATTACTTGAATCTTCGCACCATTCAATATTGTTTAATTTGGCATAAGTATAAATTTCATCTCTGGTTGCAAAAAGCAATGGTCTTACTATTCTTCCGTTTTTAACAGGTATTCCGGAAATTCCTTTCAAACCAGTTCCTCGAATTAAATTTATAAAAAATGTTTCTATATTATCATCGGCATGATGTGCGGTGGCAATTACTTTGCAATTATATTTTTGCCTTATTTCTTCAAAAAAAGTATAACGTAACTCACGGGCAGCCATTTGAATGCTTAATCCATTTTCTTCGGCATATTTTGTAGTATCGAATTTTTTAACAATAATTTCATATTTGTACTTTGTTGCGAGTTTATTTACAAACTTTTCGTCGTTATCCGATTCTTCGTTACGAAGCGAAAAATTGCAATGTGCAACAACACATTTGTATTTTAAATTGTAAAATAAATTGAGCAAAATGCATGAGTCAATTCCACCACTAACTGCTACAATTATTGTATCTTCTTTTGAAAAAAGATTGTTATTTATAATGAAATTAATGAATTGCTCTTTCAAATTATTTTTTTCTTCAAATATAATAATTTGAATTTAATTTTGATTACAATAAACAATATATCAAATAAGAATAAAAAGTCCCAAATTCCAAGTCTCAAATCCCAAGCCCAAAACTTGGAATTTGAGACTTGGTTCGTTATCTGATATTATAGACAAACTCTATATGGTGTCTGTCCATAAAGTCAAGAGTCTGGAATATAAAGTTCGATGACAAGGCTTGTAAAGTTTTGAAAATCAAGGAGTTTACTTATGTAAATGACTGTTTTCAAAATGAGCATAACGCAGTCAGCGGACTTTATAGACAGACTCTATATAAGGTCGGGGTTATTGAAAACACAGAATAATAGGCATTAGCCATGAATTTTATTCTTATTCGACATAAACTCCAATACATGTATATTTATTTGTCTGTTAATTATGACTTTACAATATTTTTAAATAGTTATTAAATTTTAAATCAGTCAAGTTTCAGTATATATTTTTATCTTTGGAATTTCTAATAATACATGAAAATATCATATAATTGGCTAAAAGAGTATATTAAAATTGATTTGGCGGCTTCAAAAGTTGCCGAAATTCTTACAAGTATTGGATTAGAAGTCGAAGCACTCGAAAAATTTGAAGTAATTAAAGGCGGTTTAGAGGGTTTGGTTGTTGGGAAAGTTATAGAGTGCCAAAAACATCCTGATGCTGACAATCTTAGCTTAACTAAAGTAGATATTGGAAATAGTACCTTATTAAATATTGTTTGTGGTGCTCCTAATGTTACTATATATCAGAAAGTTGTTGTTGCAACAATAGGCACAACATTATATAAAGGAGACAATAAATTTGAAATTAAAAAAGCAAAAATTCGAGGTATAGAATCGTACGGAATGATTTGTGCCGAAGATGAAATAGGTTTAAGCAATTTGCATGAAGGGATTATAGTTTTAAAAGACGATGCAATTCCTGGAACTCCTATGCGTGAATATTTTAATATAAATGACGATTATATTTTTGAAATAGGATTAACACCTAACAGAATTGATGCTGCATCTCATTATGGTGTAGCTCGCGATTTAGCTGCATATTTACAACATCGTAATCCTGTTGTTTTAGAAAAACCTTCGGTTGAAAATTTTGTTGTAGATAGCACTGATTATAAAATTGATGTAAATATTCAAAACAAAGAAGCATGTATTAGATATTCGGGTGTAACAATTAGTAATGTTTCAATCAAAGAATCTCCAATTTGGCTTCAGGATAGATTACGTTCAATTGGTTTGCGTCCAATAAACAATGTTGTAGATGTTACAAATTTTGTGTTGTTCGAAACAGGTCAACCACTCCATGCCTTTAATGCAGAATATATTAAAGGTAAAAAAATTATTATTAAAACTGTTAATGATAGAACAAAATTTTCGACATTAGACGGAATTGAAAGAACCTTATCGTCAAACGATTTAATGATTTGTAACGTGCAAGAACCAATGTGCATAGCAGGTATTTTTGGCGGAATTAATAGTGGTGTAACTGAAAACACAAAGAATATTTTTATTGAAAGTGCGAATTTTAATCCTGTTTTTATCAGAAAAACTGCACGCAGGCATGGTTTATCAACCGACTCATCATTTAGATTTGAGCGTGGAGCCGACCCAAACATTACGGTTTATGCTTTAAAACGTGCAGCTTTATTAATTAAAGAAATTACCGGTGGTAAAATATCTTCCGAAATCATTGATGTTTACCCAAAACCTGTTAGTGATTATACAGTTGAACTTAATTTTGCTAATGTTGACCAATTAATTGGTCAACATATACCTAAAGATACAATTAAAGAGATAATCCGTTCACTCGAAATTAAAATAATTGCAGTAAAAGAAAAAAGTTTACTTTTAGAAATTCCTACATACAAGGTTGATGTACAACGCGAAGTAGATGTTATAGAAGAAATATTAAGAATATATGGTTATAACAACATAGAAGTTTCCGAAAGAGTTAGCTCAAATATTAGCTACATTCAAAAGCCCGATAAAGAAAAAATAAACAATGCCATTTCTAATTATCTTGCATCAAATGGATTTTATGAGATGATAACTAATTCTCTAACAAAAGTTACATATTACAATAACAATGATTTGTGGAAAGAAAGTAATTTAGTGAAAATATTAAATCCTTTAAGCTCCGATTTGGGAGTTATGCGGCAAACTCTGTTGTATAGCGGATTGGAGTCAGTAACAAATAACTTAAACAGAAAACAAACTAACTTAAAAATGTTTGAATTTGGAAATTGTTATATGATAAACAATTCTGAAAATAAACAAAACAGACAAGAAAATTATTTAGAAGATTTGCATCTTTCATTATTTGTTACAGGTAATAAAAATTCAGATAGTTGGACCCAAAAATCATCATCTGTATCATATTATTACATAAAAAGTTATGTCGAAAATGTTTTAAAAAGGTTGAGTATTCCTGCTTCTAATTTAATTTTTTATAATCCAAATGAAACGATTTTTAGCGAAGGTCAATCCTATTATTATAAGGAAAAAGAATTAGTTTCATTCGGATTGTTAAGTAAAAATATTTTAATTAATTTTGAAATAAAGCAACCTGTTTATTATGCTGAATTTTTCTGGAATAATGTTTTATCTAATTTAAGTAAGCAAAATATGAAATTTTCTGAATTGTCTAATTTTCCAGTTGTTCGTCGCGATATAGCTATGCTTTTAGATAAACAAATACCTTATTCAAAAGTTGTAGAGATTGCAAATAAATGTGAAAAGAAATTTTTACAAAACATAAATTTATTTGATGTTTATGAAGGCGATAAAATTCCTGAAAATAAAAAATCTTATGCAGTTAGTTTTCACTTGCAGGATACTTCAAAAACTTTAAACGAATTTCAAATAGAGCAAATTATGAAAAAATTAACCGACGCATTTGAAAAAGAATTAGGAGCACAAATTAGAAAATAAAATATTTTAATTAATCTTAAATTTTCGTAATATGAAAAAACTTTATTTTTTGTTAATGTTATTTGTTACATTATTTGTTTTTTCTTGCAGCTCTTCGCCAGAGCAAAAAGAAACTGAAAAACAAATTATTGACGAAATGAACAAGTCAATGCAGGAATCGGCAAACGATTTAAGTATTGATACAACTTCAACTGATTCTACTTTGTTAAAATAGTACGTCATCCTTCGAAATGCTAAGGATGACAGGGCTTCAATATGAGCAATTCGAAAATTGACATTTTTATCTTTCTTAATCTGTAAGTTTAATAAGTTCAACGTCGTAAATAATTATTGAACGTGCAGGAATTTTTTTCTCATCGCCAATTAAACCCCATGCAAGATTTGGTGGCATAATAAATTTCGCTTTGTCGCCTTCACGCATTTTTAAAATCCCTATTTCTAATCCTTTTTCAACCCCTCCCTGTCCTATTTTAAAACTTTTAGTACCATTTGAATCGCTTGTATAACATACCCTTCCATCAAGCAAAGATATTTTATAATTTAAGTTTACCACTTTTCCAGCTTTAGCAGAATCGCCTTTACCTTGGTGATATATTTTGTACCATAAACCCGATTCTGATACTTTTAAATTAAAATTATACCTTTTACAATATGATGCAACTTTTTCAGAATCTCTATCAACTAATATTTGATTTACTTTTATTAAAGGCTCTTTGAATGATAAAATTTCTTGCTCCGATTTTGGCTTATGTTCATTATTATTGCATGAAATTATAATAAATAGAAATATTATTGATAATGTTATAACTATTTTCATATATATATTGTTTGATGTTAAAAAAAGTTTTTAGTTTACTGTTCAAAAATATTCATTGTTTAAAAAATTTTATTGTTTACAGTCCACAGTCTTCAGTCCACAGTCTTCAGTTCACAGTCTCACTGCCGACTGTTCACTGTTCAAAAAAACTCACTGTCATTCAATAGTCATACATAGTCATACAATTGTCAGCATTTGTAATGCAGTTAGAAAACAATTGTGTGACCATTGTATTAACTATTGTGTGACCATTGTTATTATTGTTCACTGTTTGCAGGTTTTTCTTCAATCTTTTTTTATCAATCTTGTTTTCTTAATCTTGTTTTAAAACATCTGCATATTGTGGCAAAATTGAAACAAACTTTTTAACAGTTTCTGCTATATTTAATTTATATTCTTCGCCACCGGCAGCGTTTTTATGACCACCACCTGTAAAATGTGTTTTTATTATTTCATTAACAGGTATAATTCCCCGCGAACGGAACGAAATTTTAATATGGTCATCGCGTTGCATAAATAAAGCAGAAAAATTCACACCTTTAATAGATAAAGGGTAGTTAACAAAACCCTCCGAATCGCCAATTTTAAAATCAAATTGCTTTTGTTCATCAATTGTTAACCAAATATAGCCCGTATTATATTCAGGTATAATAACCATTTTTTTACTTAACGCATAACCTAAAAGTTTTATGCGGCTCTCAGAATAATTATCAAACACTTTTTTATGAATATATTCTTTGTTTAATCCAAAAGCTAATAGCTTTGATGCAATCTCAAATGTTCTTGGATTAGAGCAGTTTACGCTAAACGAAATTGTATCAGTCAGCAATCCTGTAAATAAACAAATTGCAGCATTTTTCGACAAATATTTTTCAAACCCGCATTGTATAATTGTTTCGTAAAGCAATTCTGCAGTAGAACTTACGCTTATATCCGAAATTTTCACATCAAAAATATCTTGAGGATATGGGTGATGGTCAATTAATATTTTTTTTGCACTTATATTTTCAAGTTGTTCTGAAAATTTTTCGGTACGCTTTAATTCGTTAAAATCTAATGATATAAGTAAATTAGCTGATTCGAAAATCTTTTTTACTTCATCTTTTTGAGTAGAATAATTAAATACTTTTTCGTTTGATGGAAGCCATTGTAAATATTCGGGGTATTCATTAGGCACGATTACTTTTACCTTTTTATTCATGTTTAACAAAACATGATATAATCCGAGCGATGAGCCAATTGCATCGCCATCGGGATTGCGATGTGTAACGATACAAATATTTTCAGATTTTAAAATTAATTCCTTAACTTTATTGAAATCGAATGGAATATTACTTTGCAATTTAATAATTTTTTAGCAAAGATAAATTTTTTTGGTAGAATCAATTGAAAAATCTAATTTTATCGCTTCCAAATTAATAAATAATATTATGGGAAACATTACCTTTACAATGATTAAGCCATGTGCTGTTAGCGAAGAACATACTGGCGAAATTCTTTCGCTCATAAATAAAGATGGTTTTCACTTTGTTGCCATGAAAATGTTACATATTTCAAAATCGCAAGCCGAAAAATTTTATGCAGTTCATTCCGAAAGACCTTTTTATAAAGATTTAGTTGAATTTATGTCGTCGGGACCTATTGTAGCAGCAATTTTACAAAAAGAAAATGCCGTTGTCGAATTTCGTAAACTTATTGGAAATACAAACCCCGCTCAAGCCGATGAAGGAACAATCCGTAAATTATTTGCAAAATCGGTTCAGGAAAATGCTGTTCATGGTTCGGATAGTGACGAAAATGCCGAAATTGAAGCCAGTTTCTTTTTCTCTCAAATAGAACGGTTTTACAAATAGCTTAAATTTCCCGCACACGCTCGCTTCCAGCGAGTGTGTGCATTGCAAACTCCCCCTTTACTCACGCTCGCTTTCAGCGAGTATGTACTATACAAGTTTTTTATTTTAATTTTTATCAGTTTTTTTATCTATATTTTTTATATTTGTAAATTATAAATTTGCACAATGAAATATATCCTCTATATCTTTTTATTTGTTATTTTATATTCGTGTAACAGCATTAAAGTAGTAAATGTTAGCTATGTTAAAAAATTACCTAAAAATTACTTTTTATATATGCTCCCCAGAAACATTATTTCTATTGACATAGAATTAACTGAAATAAAAACATTACGTGGTCCATATTATGAATTTGCAGAAAAATTTTTAGGAATTAAAAATGTACCACAATCAAATAGTATAGAATATTTTATATCGAATGCCGATTTAAAAGTTTTATCTGAACCCGATTCGAATAATCTGTATTTTGTTATTCCAAGTTGTAAAAAACAAATTAAAAGCATTTCATTAACCAATACAGGCATAATTACATCAATAAATAGCGACAATACTAAAAAATATGATAATGAAATATCAAATAATTTAGTAAATAATTATATCCCATTCCAATCCGAAACTTTTACCGAACTATCTCAAAAAGACTTTATTAAGATTAAAATTGATACCATTTGGAAACAGGTAAAAATAGATACAAATTTTGTTAGAATTCCTGTTCAAAAAAAGACCATTGACACCTTATCATTTGAAGACAAAGCAAAAGAAGCAGCGCATCATATATTAAGGTTACGCAAACGACTTTTTAAACTTTTAACCGGTGCTTATGAAAAAGTTCCTATAATGAATTCTGTAAGTGATGTTATAAAAGAACTTAAAAACGAAGAAGAAGAATATTTATGGTTATTTATTGGTAAAACTTTTACTTATAAATTAAATTATCGTTATTACTATACACCTGATAATAAAGACTATGGTAAAAAAGTAGATTTATGTTTTTATAGTTCCACAAAAGGAATATCAAATAATAATTTTACTAATAACAAACCTGTTGTATTAGAAATCAATAATAATGGAACTCTTTCGAGGTTAGATACTACCTTTAACAAATTTAACAAAGCATCAAATAAAAAAGGTTTTGTATATAGAATTCCTGAAATTGTTACAGCTTCATTAATTGTTGGCGAAAATATATTAATTGAAAAACAAGTTTCGATATCGCAATTAGGAGTTTTATGCAACTTACCTGTTAATTATATAAACAAAAAACATTTTGTAGAATTTAATCCAACTTATGGAAATATAATTAAAATTGGATGTAAATAGTGTCTGTCCATAAAGTCAAGAGTCTGGGGTATAAAGTTCGATGACAAGGCTTGCGAAGTTTTGAAAATCAAGGAGTTTACTAATGTAAATGACTGTTTTCAAAACGAGCATAACGCAGTCAGCGGACTTTATAGATAGACTCTAAATAAAATTAAATTAGAGTCTGCTGAAAAATCTATTATATACTGTAAATGAGGAAATAAGTATGTGTATTTGTATAATAAAGTGCAAAATATTATGAGTACAACAACAAAAAAACGTGCATTTAGTCCTAAATATTTATATCAAAAAGGTATATGGTATAAAGTGAGCTGTAGGCTATACCACTATACCTTATACCCTTTTTTCCTTTTAATCAATAAATCTAAAATAGTTTTTCAGTAGTACCTAAATTATACCTAACAGATTTTGGAAACCCGTTAGGTCTTAATACAAAAAAAAGCGACCTGAAATTTCAAGTCGCTTTTTTAAATTATTTATAATAAAATTTATTTTGAAGGTTTTAAAGTTGCGGTTTCGTTTCCTTTTTGTTGATAAGATGTTCCTATACTGTCAGTATTAGATACCTCTAAATAATCTATATCCCTATTCATCACAATTTTATTATTTCTTAATTCTTGCAATACCCATATTTGAGCATTTTCGCCATTTGCATATTTATGTTCGTAACTTTCAGATGTAGCTGTATAATCAAAAGATATCTGAGTGCCTTCTTCATCAGTAACTTCAGTTGTGCTTACAACTTGAGTATTTTCGTTAAAAGTTTCGAAAATTAATGATAAACGTTCTTTATTTTTATATTTATGAACTCCATTTTTTTCAACATTACTTATAAAGTTCCATGTACCGTATGCACGGGTTCTTACATTGGTAATAATTTTAATTAAGGTAGTAATATTCGTATTTTCGTCTGTTACTCCTACTCCATTACCATTAATCCATGTAAGTTCATAATCGAAACGATATTCCATTTTACTGTTTTTATCGAACCTATAAGTTGCTTCTTTTACAATTCCATTTGTAGTTTTAGTAGTATCATGAGTAGTATGAATAGAGTCAACTTTTATTGAAATAGTATTTCCAGTAAGTTTAAAATCAACTGTAGCATCATAACCTGTACTTGAAAAATGTTTATTTATAATACTTTCGAAAGATTCAAAAGTCCAATCACCGGTAACTCTGGCTTTACGGCTGCGAATAGAAAAAAATGGGTCATCGTCACCTCTTTTACAACCGTCGAACACCAAAATACTACTTAATACGATTATTAACAGTGCGTATCCAGTTAGTTTTTTCATAGATTAATTATTTAAAAATTAAGTATTTAAACATTAAATATATTATTCATTTTAAAAAAGTAAAATTATTCTAATTATCTGATTTTACAAAAAAAAACATTTATTTTTCAACAATTAATTAACAATTTATTGAACAACAATAATTAATTTGTCGCAAATATAATATTAATTATTTATTATTGTGTTATTTGTAATATTTTTTAATAAAAAATAAAATTTATTGTTTTTCGTAATTCATTATTAATTTTGAAAAAATAAAAAAACAATGATTTTTATTGATAACACACAAATTGCATTTGCCTCAAAGACTGAAAAAAACTTAAAAAAGATGTGTTTCTTTTTTAAAATAATTTTAAAAGGATGGGCTGTTTCTTTCTCGAAAATTTTAGTTAAAACAGCTCTTTTTATTAATTTTCCTATAAACTGGCTCGTAAAACCAAATGTTTTTAAACATTTTTGCGAAGGCGAAAATTTGTATGAATGTATAAAAACAGTTAAAAAAGTTTTGCCATATTTAGAGTTTGTCCGTAATATCTGTTTTTTGAAAATCAAATCGTATGACATTATAGACAGACTCTATATAATAAGCCGAGCCGATGAAAATAAATCAATTGCCGGTCAAACAAACAATAGAGTTAGTATATTCAAATACAGTAATTAAAAGGAGGAAAAATGAAAATAGACAATAGAGATTCTTATGATAGATTAAGAGGACAGCTTGTTATCGCAGTATTTATCACTGTTTTGTTGATATCTTTATCAGTATTTTATAATTTGTTTACTGATTATTTTATACCTGTTAATAAATATGCTTATGTAATCATTTTCAGCACTTTATTTGTTTTGTATTTGGTTTATAGAACAGGACTTAAATATCATTTTATAATTTACGACGACGAAACCGACAAAATTATTTTAAGATATTCGCCTCTTATTTCTTTCTCGCCAAAACATTTGTCTATTGAAATTCCTTATAACTCATTGTACAAAATTGAAATCAAAAAAGAATTTTTTAATTTGCGCGACGAACTTATTGTTTACCAAACAATAAAACAAAAAGTTGCTAAATACAAACCAATTCCCCTCACAGGTTTATCAAAAAAAGAAAAATCCGATTTAATTAAAGCTTTAAACTCTTTTGCGAAAATCAAAATTAATGAGTCAACAAAATGATATTTATAAAATTGCAATTAATTTAATTCCACACGTTGGAGATGTAGTTGCAAAACGTTTAATAAGTTATTGTGGAAGTCTTGAGTCGGTTTTTAAAGAAAAAGAAAAAAATCTTGCAAAAATACCAGGCGTTGGAACTATAATTGCCTCATCTATTGCACAAAACACTAAGAAAAAAGAAATTCTTAACAAAGCCGAAAAAGAACTTAAATTTAACTTCAAGTATGGTGTTAAAACCATTTTTTTTCTTGATGATGATTTTCCGCGTCGTTTAATTTATTGCGAAGATTCACCAATAACATTATTTACATTAGGCAAATTTGATTTGAATCATCAGAAAGTAATTAGCGTTGTAGGTACAAGAAAATCAACAAGTTATGGAAGAGATTTTTGTTATAAATTAATTTCCGATTTTAAAAATATGAACCTTGATGTTCAGATAATTAGTGGTTTAGCTTATGGAATTGATATTACTGCTCACAAAGCCTCAATTGCTCATAATTTTCAAACCATTGCCGTTTTAGCCCACGGACTCGACATTATTTACCCTTCGCAACACCGGAAACAAGCTAAACAAATGCTCGAAAACGGTGGTTTAATAACTGAATTTTTAACTAATACTGTCCCCGACAAACAAAACTTTGTAAAGCGAAATAGAATTATTGCCGGTTTATCTGATGCTACAATTGTTGTTGAGTCGGGATTAAAAGGTGGTTCTTTAATTACTGCCGATATTGCAAACTCATACAACAGAGATGTTTTTGCTTTGCCAGGAAAAGTTGGTGATGCTTGCTCAATGGGAACAAATTTCTTGATTAAAAGCAATAGAGCTGCACTTATTGAATCGGCTTTAGATGTTGCAAATTTATTAAACTGGGCAACAAATAAACAAAGTACAAATGTTCAGTCTTCATTTTTTATAAAATTTGAACCCGACGAACTTTTAATTGCCCAACAACTCGAAACTCAAGGCGAATTATCTATTGATGAGTTAGCTTTGTTGTGCAAAATGCCTGTAAGTAAAATTTCTTCAACACTACTAGAAATGGAATTTAAAGGCATAGTAAAATGCTTGCCCGGAAAATTATTTAAAATTTGTGTTAGCCTTCCAAAAAATTAATTTTATCTGTCTTAAATTAAATAAATCTTCAACTTTTTTATCTTGGCTCTTGGAATTTGAATCTGGTGTCTTTTTCTTACTATTGAAACTTTGGGTTTGAAATTTGGCTCTTGGAACTTTTAATTTATTTGTGTAATGTGAGTAACTAATATTAGAAATATTCGTCGTATCTTTGTTTTAATGAAAAGATTTGCAATAATATTTTTTTTATTATTTTCAATTTTTTTGGTTAATGCCCAAAATGATATTTTTTTTCAAATAAAAGGAACTGTTATTGATTGTAAATTACACCGCTCTGTTTCTTTTGCTCATATAATAAACGAAACATCTGGATTTGCCACTGCTACCGATACTCATGGCTTATTTACAATTATTGGCAAAATTGACGATATTTTAAAAATTTCTGAAGTTGGTTTTAAAAGTAAATTTTTATTGATTTCTGAAAATTTCAAAATAGAGATTCAGAAAATTTGCCTTTTAGAAGATACTATTGTTTTACAGGAAGTTACAGTATTACCTTTTAAGTCATATTCTGAATTTAAAAACAAACTACTTTCTTTAAAAATTGAAGATAACACATATTCAATCCCAGGAGTTACACTTAAAAACCCAACAACAATTCACAATCTCGAAAATGAAAATTATATTAAAAGTCTTGGTTTTGCACTATCAAGTCCAATTTCATATTTTTATTATAATTTCAGCAAACGTGAAAAAAGCATTCGCAAATATCATAAATTAGAAAACGATAAATGGAACCAGTATGCGATAGTTCAAAAATATAATCCAAAAATTGTTGAAAAGATTACAGGACTAAAAAATAATGAAACAATAATGTTTATAGCTTGGTGCAACCTAAGCAAAGAATATTTGCTAAACGCAACTGATTATGAAATTGCTAATAAAATTAAAGAAAAGTATAAAATATATTGTTATCGCATTAACGATAAATAATATATAAATTCAAATGTTATCATTATTTTCTTGCAGAAAAGATAAGCAAGATATATGTAATTAAAGACAACCACTCTAAAAATATTTTGCTTTCTTTCTATAGATTGCTTAAATTTGTAAAAAAAATGATATAATGCCAAAGATTTTTGAATATTTAGGAATTTTAATATTTTTCTATTCCAATGAACATGAACCAATTCATGTTCATGGAAAATATGATGGATTTGAAAGTAAAGCAGAGTTTTATATAGTTGATGGAAAAATTGTTGAAATCAAAATAAAAGCAATAAAAGGATTACGCCCACTAGCTGGGAGTAAACTTAAAGATTTTGAAGATTTTCTAGAAAAATATGCAGATAAAATTGTTCAAAAGTGGATTGATTATTTTGTTTACCATAAAGATATTGAATTTGAAAAAATAAATACCCGAATCAAATGAAAATAGTAGAAGAATATAATGATTTTCAAGTTAATTTTATAAAGATAAAATCAGCAAAACACATTGAAGATTTTACGATTAGAATATTTTTTAATGATGGCATTAATCGTTTAGTTGACTTTAAACCGTTTTTAGAATCATCTTTACATCCTTCAATTCGAAAATATTTAGATGAAATCAAATTTAAACAATTCAAAATAATAGATGGAAATCTAAACTGGAATGATTACGATTTGATTTTTCCGATAGACAATTTATACGAAGGAAAAATATAAAAGAATCAACTATATACAACAAAAAAAAGAAGAAATGACAAAATATATAGATTAGTGCAACCTAAGCAAAGAATATTTGCTAAATGCAACTGATTATGAAATTGCTAATAAAATTAAAGAAAAGTTTAAATTATATTGCGAACATATTGATAATAAATAAATTATAAAATAGTATGCAACTTTTTAAAATACTAATACGTCTTAATAAAAATAAATTTATAAACTAAAAATCAATAATTATGAAACAACTAAGTTTTTTAATGGTAGTAATTCTACTTTCTTTATTTTCCTGTAAAAAAGACAATCCACCGGAAAACAACCCAACTACACCAGGTACAGATGAAGTTACAGCAGTATCGGAAAATGCTTTGGCAACAAATATGTTTGACGATGTTTACAAGCAAGTTGATATTTCATCGGCAGATGCAAAAGTTCAATGTGGTGGAAAATCGTCTTCTAAAGAAATTAATAGTTGTCCAACAATTACACTTGATTCAGGTGAATATGATTTAGACACTTGGCCAAAACATATAACTGTTGATTTTGGAACAACAGGTTGCCCTGGTAATGATTTTAGAACACGTAAAGGTAAAGTTATTTACACAACAACAGGTTGGTTTCACGATTCAGCGACTGTTGTTACTGTAACAACTAACAATTATTATGTTGACGGATATAAAATTGAAGGAACAAAAACAATTACAAATAATGGCAGAAATTCAAACAATAATTATGTTTGGCACGTTGTGATAACAAATGGATTAATTACCCATCCTGATGGCACTCATCATACATGGGCTACAGATCGTTTTACCGAATGGATTGCAAGTGAATACAAATTCAGCACAAAAGGTGGTGCAAACGGTATAACTACAACCGGGGCAGTTTACACAATTACAATTGATAATGCAAACCCATTAATTACACAATTTGGCTGTCGTTGGATTCAGCAAGGCATTTTGACTTTAGTTGTAACTTCGCATCCAGCAATAACTATTGATTACGGAAATGGTGCTTGTGATTATAATGCTGTAGCAACAATAAACGGAACAAATTACCCATTTGTAATGCAATAAATTGATATTATTTATTTTAAACTCCGTTTTTTAATTAAAAACGGAGTTTTTTCTTTTTAAGCTATCGGATTGAGGTTTATGATTTAAGAAATAACAAAACAATTACAAATTAATAACGAATTAAAAATTGACAATTACGAGTGAAAACGCAATTCGTAATTAAATTATAAACCATTAATGGTTAATTTATCAGGATCTTGTCTGCTATCCCAGATTGTAATAATTTCAATATGGTCAGATTTTATTTCATAAAAGATATTATAATTTCCTTTTATTAAGTTCCTGACGTTACATACATCTGTGCGAACACCAATTTCGGAATGTTTTTCAAGTAGTCTTACTGATTTACGGAGACTTGCATTGAGTTTTTTACTATAGATTTTGTACCGTTACGTCTAAAATAAAAATCAAGAATTGTTAACAAGTCAATTTTTGCCCGAGGAGACCAAATTACTTTTCTTTTAACCATTTGTCAACCTCCAATTCAACTTGCTCATTAGTAAAGTATTCCTTTCTTGAAATTTGCTCTCGTCCTTCCCTAATTCTTTCTCGTTGTTCTGGAGTTGTTTGATAGACAGATGTTTCTGACTTTGATTCAACAATAGTCTTTATAGCAGTAAGAAAATTTTTGTCATTTATTCCTGCAATTCTATAAATCAGAAAATTTTTAAGTTCAATTGTTGTCATATTAAATTCTTTTAAGCAAAAATACAAATTTATTTTTATTAATCAATAGTAAATGCAATTTTCGCTGCTGTTCTGCAATTTTTGCTAACGTTTGGCGATTGCTTTTCGGTGGCGTTTTCCACACAAATATTTAATTCCGCACTGCCCCGCCACTGAAAACAACCACTTTATTATGCACTGGGTGTTTTATTCTTTTATAATTTTTTTTACAGTAATTTCTTTATCAATTATTATTTTAATGAAATTCTGGCACTCATAATCTCTGTTACATATAGCTCGTTTCTATTGTTCCCTACCCAAATATTTCCTTTTCGCTGATAAGTAAAAACCTGCGACTTTGATTTTTTGCTTAAAGCATCAGTAACTATGAAGAGTTGATATGTACCCAACTTTTTATCAAATGCTTTATATTCATTTGGTGTTAATTCCACAATTAGCTGATTACCGCTTAACCCTTTTACTTCAACTTTCAATATTACTGTGCCTGTATAAATTTCCAAATCCCAACCCATATTGTCTTTTTCAACTGATTTAACATTATTAATTCCATACCTTTCACTGTAATATTTTGTTGCCAATGATATTGCCTTTTTCTCAACTTGTATTCTTTTATTTATATCATTTTGTCTTGGTAATTTGCTTTGTATTTTTGTTTTTACAGGATACAGTGATTTGCCATCATTACTAATATAATTAAGTATTTTATTTAAAGTTTCTGCTTTTTCAGGATGATTGGAAAAATAAAATACTGCGCATCTTCCAAATGTATTTGGTATGTTGCAAAAGCGGTTGTTATAATCGATTAATTTAGCCTTTAAAGCTTCAGTTTGAATATGATACCCCCATTCCATAAGAGAATTGTCTTGAGGATTTCTATGAACAATTGCATTTTTGTACCATCCCACAATACGCATCCCTTTTTCAACAGGATGAGTTGCACAAAAGACAACGATGACATTTTTTATAAATTCATCTGATGGTTTTGCACCAAGATTGTCAATTTTAATACCGTTTAGATTTGGTATGTAACCGTAATATTTACCCTTGCGATTTTTAAAATTGTAAATCTCGCCTCCCTTTTTATTTTTATTTTCCTTAATATATTTTGCACCAGACATTGGTGGGTCAATGTTTGCTCTACCTTCATAATATTTCATCCAAGCTGTACGTACTAATAAAATACGTATTTGGTCTAATCTCATAACCTTAATGTTTTATAGGTTTATTTAATTTTTCGTGATTATATACCATTTACACTACAAAGCTTTAGAATGTTACTAATAAGCGATATTTGGAACAAATAACTCAAAACTTTCAATTGATATGCTTAATTTATCAAATTCCATTTTAACTGCTGGTCTGCTCAAAGGATTTTGGTAACTACTCAGCCGGTTCAAAGAGTTCATAAACAAATATTTGCCACAGATTACGCAGACGTCACAGATTAAAATAAAATCT